>JBCBHD010000326.1:0-3368 GCA_038526115.1 Pseudomonadota bacterium
AAGTCCGTCTGTCGATGCGCGTGGTTGACCAGGAAACCGGCGAAGAGCTGGAAGATACCCGTCCACCGCGCGAACCACGCGGTGATCGCGGAGGCCGTGGTGGCGGACGTGGCGGCGATCGCCGTGGCGGACGCGGCCGTGGCCCACGTCGCGACGGCGGCGGCGACAAGGGCGGCAGCAGTGACGGCCCAGCCGGTCTGCCAGACTTCCTGAAGGACTAACCCTTCCACACACTCAAAATAGGGCCGCTCGGAGGAATCCGGGTGGCCCTTTTTGTTGCTGATGAAGTAAGGATCACGCCATGCTGAAACGCGAACTGATCGACTCCACAACAATCGATGATGGCGAAGTGCTCGAGCTCTACAGCCATGGCCGTGACTTCATTATTGCGCTTGGTCGCAACGAGTTGATGAGCACGCGTATGCAGTTCTCTGAAGAGCAACTGGCTGAGCTGACTCTGGAGCGGCTCGGTAAGGAAACGCCGCGCATTCTGATCGGCGGGTACGGCATGGGCTTCACGCTGCGAAAAGCGCTCTCGCTGCTGGGTGAGCGGGCCGATGTTGTTGTCGCCGAGATTTCTCACAGCATTATCGATTGGGCGGAAGGTCCGATGGCTGAGCTGACGGGCGAAACGATGTCTGATCCACGCCTCGACCTCAAGATCTGTGATGTGGGCGCGCTGATCGACGATGCCAATGATGGTACTTGCGACAAGTATGATGCGATCCTGTTGGACGTCGACAACGGACCTGACGGGCTAGTCCGCGATCACAACAATCGTCTCTACTCGCGCACTGGTATCGGCAAGGCCCGCGACGCGCTGAAGCCTGGCGGCATATTGTCGGTTTGGTCCGCCGCACCCGATCACGCGTTCAAGCGGCGATTGATGGATGCCGGTTTCTCCGTTGAAGAGCGCCGCGTGCGGTCGCGCCCCAACAATAAAGGCGCGCATCACATCATCTGGTTTGCGCAAAAGCGCCAATCAGACTGTTAGCGAAGCAACGGATTTTCATACTTGATCTGGTCATGTCGCACGACCCACGTTAGACTAAATGACGCATGAAACGGGGGGTCGTATTTTGCGTTCTGTAGTATTTGCTGCGCTTGCAGCTTCGTTGTTTGTTGTCCCGGTAGCTGCTGAAGCCAAAGCTCCGCATTTTAAGGAATGCGATGGTTATAAACGCCCGACCAAGAAGGGGGACGGGCTGAATTCCGGATCATTCCTCTTCGGCCTTGCCAAGCGTAGCGAGGATATCCGTCGCGGTAGCACGTCCGACGATCCGCAGCTCGGCTTAGAAGCGTGCGAGAAGGCTCTCAACGATCCGCTGCTAAAGTCTGAATTCAAGGAACGTCGAGCTAGCCTGTTACAGGCAAAGGCATTTCATCAGCTTGCGTTGTTCTCGTTTGAAGACGCAATGACCACGCTGGATGAGATCGAAACAATCGACACAGGGGCCGATCCAAAGCTTTATGCACGGGGTATTGGTCTCGGCAATCGTCTGTTGCGCAGTTACGGCCTGATCAAGGAAGAACGCTTTGGTGAGGCCATGGCTGAACTCGATGCTATCGACGCAATGCGTCCATACTCTGTGTCCACTCGGCGTACGACAGACAAGCTGCGGTTGATGCTCGATGATCGGCTTGATCATCAGATTGAACGATTGAAAAAGCGGGCTCCGATTGATCCTGCCGCTAACGCCATGGGGTTCCTGACCGCACTGGAATTCAGCCGCTTTGATGATGCGATCACGTTCGGTTCCGGCATGGAATTTGAGCTTCCCAAATCGAAGGGCAATTGGCGGATCAGCGGCGAGAGCCAACTCAACTATCAGCTCATCTCCATACGAGCGATGTTCGATGGTGGCTTGGCTTATGCCTTGGCCGCCACAGGCGATGACGCGGGCGCGACGGCGATTTTGCTAGACGCTCGCGAACAGCTGGAACTTGCAATGACACCGCCGCCGCCGCGCAAGAATGGCCGGAAGCAGAAGAAAAGCGTGCTGCGCGATTTTGAGCAGCGCAAGGTCAACGGAGCGCGCGGGCTGGAGGCGATCGATTCATGGGCCGAACTGATCCAGATCCGAAAAGATGCGCCTAATCTTGACCTGGAGCAGCTGCGCGAACGGTTTAAGGCGTTGCCCAGCAGCCCCGGACCAGTGATGATCGATATCATCTCATTGGCAGGCGATACCGAACTGGGAGATCGCGCAGAGCTTGTGTCGAGGCTTCTCGAAATCGCTCACACCAGACGAACAAAAGAATTCGATCTGTCGGTATTCAATCTGATCAGGCTTCTTCCGCATGCAGAAGCGCCGGAAAACCAGGTTCGCTTCAAGCGCGGCGGTGACGGATATTTCCTGACCGACAACGGCTTTTCCCGCCGCGAAATGGATACCGAAGATGATTGGACCATCCGTTTCACTGATGACACTGCAACCGCCGCAACAGTTGAGGAATTCAGCATGATTGCCGCAGCACAGGAGGCGAAGAAGCGCGGCTATGATCGCTTGCTGCTGCAATCATCGCGCACTGTGCAGCGCACCACGAACGTCTATGGCGCCTATGGCTCGCAGAATTCCGGCCGCGAGGCTCAGATGCGGGTTCGATTTATCAAGTCTGATGCCATTCCGGCTGATCTCGCTGGATCGACCTGGCGCATGCTTGATGTGAACACTGTGATCGGCGACCTTTCGGATTTGCCCCAGCGCCCACAACGCAAGCGTCGATAAGACGTCAGAAGTCGTAAATCAGCGTAATGCGGCTGAGCGTATCAGTTTGCACTGCACCAAGGGGCGGATCGGTGTCATGCTCGATGGTATAGGAAAGGCTCGCCGAGAGCCCACCACCCAGCTTTGCGACGAGTCCAGTGCTGCTGATGTAGGTGCTGTTGCCTGACTGGATGAATGCGCTTGCATCTTCTGTAAGCTTCAGATTCTCAGCGATCTTCCAGTCGAAGTCTAGCGCTGCCAAGCCCGCAACGGAGCTATCAGAGCCACCATCGATGAATTCTGTCTGGCGATAGGCTGGGCCGCCCTTAACCGAAAGCTGCATGTTCTCGTTGTCGATCACACGATAGCCTATGCCGCCTGAGCCGGAATACCGAGCCGAGAAGCCCTGAAACCGGTCGCGTTCATATTGCGCCAGGCCATACAGAAACAAGCGATCGCTTACGTCGTAATTGACTTCGTAGGCGCCGAGAAACTGCTCGCGCGTGGTTACGCCGTTTGTGCGCTGAAAATCGGCAAGTGCAGTCAGCTTGTGCCGCCAATCGATGCCTACACGTTCCAGCGTCAAACCGGCTGTGATGCCTGTGTTTGATGTGTTGCCGGTTGAACGGAAGGCGCCCAATTCGCCCTGACCAGTCCAGT
>JBCBHD010000327.1:0-3280 GCA_038526115.1 Pseudomonadota bacterium
GAAATAGACATGTTCGAAAATGCACGGGCGCGGCTTTGCTTCACCGAAGGGATGCAGGCTTTTGATCTCGCCTTCTGCATCGACAAGCAGCATCTCACCGGGATCGACTTCGCGGATCAATTCCGCACCGACTACGTCGAACGCGACGCTTTCACTCGCAAATACAACAGCATCGCCCATCCGGCCCATCACAAGAGGACGAATGCCAAGGGGATCACGGCAGGCGATCATCCCTTCGGGCGTCATCACAATAAGAGCATAGGCGCCTTCGACCAACCGCAAGGCATCGACCAACCGGTCTGCAGTGGTCGGATAACGAGACGTCGCGACGAGATGGATGATCACCTCAGTGTCAGAGGTCGACTGAAAGATAGAGCCGCGGCGGACAAGATCGGCCCGCAAAGCCTGCGCATTCGAAATATTGCCGTTATGTGCGACAGCAAAGCCGCCACTGGCCAATTCAGCGTATAATGGCTGCACATTGCGCAGGCCCGCGCCACCTGTGGTGGAATAGCGGACATGGCCAGCAGCCATATTGCCAGGAAGTTCGCTGATCGCTTCGGCAGACGAAAAATTCTCGGCAACATGGCCAAGGCCGCGTCGGGAGAAAAACTCTTTACTGTCAAAACTGGTGATTCCGACCGCTTCTTGCCCGCGGTGCTGAAGCGCATGAAGGCCCAGGGCCGTAGCGGCAGAGGCATCAGAAGCGTTGATCGCGCCAAAGATACCGCATTCCTCACGGAGCTTGTCACCATCAAGATCGAGAAACGGATGCGTAAGATTCTCAGGCGGAGTGATTGCTGCCGTCTTAGACATAGCGATAATTGCCCGCTGAGCTGCTCTGGACCGGAGCCGCGTCAATGGCGGTGTTACGGTTCAATTACAAGGGGCGATGCAACCGATCTCCCGGCTTTTTGTTGGCTGGTGGCTCGCCTGTTACGCACAGCGGTGCGGGCGTTGTGGATTGCGGGCGGCGATGCCTCCGCTTACAGGCAAGGTTCAGCCAAACGCGGGCAAGCACCACCAACTGACAATGCTCACTCCTTTCGAACGCATGATCGCCAAGCGCTACCTTTGGCCGGGCAAAGGTGAAGCGTTTATCGCGCTGGTCGCCGGAATATCCGTCGGCGTGGTGATGCTCAGCGTCGCGATGCTGGTTGTCGTCATGAGCGTGATGAACGGATTTCGCGGCGAGATGCTGGACAAGTTCGCCGGGCTCAACGGTCATGCCGTGATCCAGGCATATGGCGGCAAGCTGGAAAACTGGGAAGGCGTTCTTGAGCAAGTCGACGGCACTGAAGGGGTTCGTGAAGCCACGCCGTTGATCGAGCAACCGTTGCTGGTGAGTTTCGGTGGGCGTGCCGTGCAGATATTCGTGCGCGGCAACACCCAGCCTGACATCGCCGAGCTTCAGGACAAAGTGATGTTGGGCAATCTGTCGAGGCTCGAACCGGGCGAGGGCAGGGTTGCCATTGGATCGCGCCTAGCGGCCAATATCGGTGCACGGGTTGGCGATACGATCACGATCATCAACCCTCAGGGCCGCGCAACGCCGTTTGGTACGTCGATCCGCCAGGTTCCATATGAAGTCGCTGCAATCATCGAGTTTGGCCTGTACGACTTTGACGAAACATTCGTCATCATGCCGATGGAGGACGCGCAAACGCTCCTTTTGCTGGGTGATACGGTCGGGCTGATCAGAATCATGGTGGACGACCCTGACAATGTCGGGGAAACCTTGGGTCCGGTTGAACAAAGCCTTGTAGGACGCGCGCAGATTGCGGACTGGAAGACGATCAACTCAACGCTGTTTGAAGCGCTGGAAGTTGAACGGGTTGCGATGGCTTTTGTTCTCAGTTTCATGGTTCTGGTGGCGACATTTAATATCCTGTCGAGCCTCGTGATGCTGGTACGGGCAAAGACCCGCGACATCGCAATCATGCGGACGATGGGAGCGACGCGAAAAAGCCTGGTGAAGATATTCGTGACCACTGGCACCACTGTTGGCGCGATTGGCACGGTTACCGGTCTGATCTTCGGCTTCATCGTGCTCTATTTCCGCAATCCGATTGTTGATGGGATCGCGTGGGCCACCGGCGTTCAGATCTGGGATCCGAAGGTGCGGTTTCTTACCTCATTGCCCTCACGTGTGGATCCATGGGAAATCCTTGGCATTGTTGTGCTGGCTTTGGGGCTGAGCTTCCTCGCGACGCTTTATCCAGCAATCAAGGCGGCAAGCACCGATCCGGTGCAGGTGCTTCGTTATGAATGACGCGCAACCCATTGTCGCCTTGCGCGATCTGCGCCGCAGCTTTGAACAGGGCGGGGAGCGGATCGAAGTCCTTCGCGGAGTTCACCTCGACATAATGCCGGGCGAAATCGTTGCGCTTCTCGGCCCGTCAGGTTCGGGAAAATCCACTATGCTGCAGGCCGTCGGTCTGCTGGAGGGCGGGTTTGAAGGGTCCATCGCGATTGCCGGGGAACAGGCGGAATCCCTGCCGGCTGACCAACGCACGCGATTGCGGCGCGAGCATCTCGGCTTTGTCTACCAATTCCATCACTTGCTCCCCGATTTCGACGCCACCGAAAACGTGGTGATGCCGCAAATGATCGCCGGGACACCGCGCGATGCTGCGCTGGAACGGGCGCAGAGCCTGCTATCCAGTCTTGGCCTCGGCCACCGGCTCACCCATCGGCCGAGCCAATTGTCGGGTGGAGAGCAACAGCGCGTTGCGGTGGCGCGGGCTTTGGCCAATCGACCAACACTGGTTCTCGCCGATGAGCCTACGGGCAATCTTGATGAGACCACATCGGATGCCGTTTTAGGCCAGTTTCTCGAACTGGTGCGGGGTGAGGGCAGCGCTGCGCTGGTCGCGACGCACAATGAGAGGCTAGCCAAGCGCATGGACCGGGTGGTGCGGTTGCATGATGGAGTGCTTGAGTGAGAGGCGCTTTATGGTTGCTTGTCACCACCGCGGGGTATCCCCTGTCCGCTCAAGGGCAGGAAGCAACACCGTTTGACTGCACGCAATCGCCCTATTCAACGCTGGCCTTCATGCCCGGCGAATGGGAAGTGGTTTATACCGGATCAGAACGGATTTTTGGCTTAAGCAGCATAGAGCGCGAGCCGGCCGACGAGTGCGCCGTAAAAGAAGAACTCATTCCGGAATCATCGCGTCGCCCGGTTGAGTTCATTTCCCGGATTGATGCAGAAACAGGGGCGCACCGGCATCAACCTGCGCCATCTCCACGGTTGTCGGCGCGATCCCGACTATGATCT
>JBCBHD010000328.1:0-3260 GCA_038526115.1 Pseudomonadota bacterium
AACGCGCCAACTTTATGTGGTGTCAGACGTGTTCGAGGGCTTGCTTGAAGTCCGCAATGAGATCGTCTGCATCCTCGATCCCGATACTGATCCGCACCAGATTGTCCGTTATGCCTAGCGCCGCCTTGCGTTCTGGCGGAACTGATAGATGCGTCATCGCAGCCGGGTGGCTGGCGAGCGTTTCCGTCCCGCCCAGGCTGACGGCGAGCTTGGCAATGGTCAGATTGTCGAGGAACCGAAAGCTCTCTTCCTCACCGCCTTTGATGAACACGCTGAAGGTCGAGCCTGCGCCTTTGCAGTGACGATCATAGATATCCTGCTGGCGAGGATCGGTGATGTGACCGAGATAGCCGAGCCCTTCGACCTTTGGATGCGAAGCGAGGAAATCGCACACCTTTGCCGCGTTCTCGCCGGCACGCTGCATCCGCAGTTCAACCGTTTCGAGCGAGCGCAGGAGCATCCACGCTGTGTTGGGATCGACGATCCCGCCCATCGTGTTGCGCAGCGCACGCACAGGATCCATCCATTTCTTCGCGCCAGCTATCGAACCAGCGACAAGATCGGAGTGGCCGCCGACATATTTGGTCAGGGAATAGGCGACTATGTCCGCGCCGTGATCGAGCGGTCTTTGCCAAAGCGGGCCGAGGAAAGTGTTGTCGATCGCAATCGGGCAATCCCATTTCAGGTTTGCATCGCGCGCCTCCTTCACCGCCTCGATATCGACGAGTGCGTTGGTCGGGTTGGCCGGGCTTTCGAGGTAGATCATCGCGACCTTGCCGCCATTGGCACCGGCCTGTTTCTTGGCGCGCTTCAGCACGTCATCGAGTTCTTCGCGGCTCGCACCGGCGGGGAAATCGACATAGGTGACGCCGAACTTGGAGAGCACTTTTGCGACAAAACCCTCGGACGCAGCATAGAGCGGGCCTGAGTGGACGATTACATCGCCGTGGCTCACATAAGCCATCATCAGAATGCAGATCGCGGTCATTCCGCTGGAGAACGTCAACGCATCTTCCGCGCCATCCCACACCGCCAGACGATCTTCGAGGATTTCCTGGTTCGGACCATTGAAGCGCGAATAGACGAGACCCTCTGCTCCGCCTTCGCGCTGGCCTGTGATTCCTTCGAAATGACGCTTACCCGCGGCTGCGTTTTCGAATGCGAATGTCGAGGTGAGAAATATCGGGGCTTTCAACGACCCTTCGGACAAGGTCGGGTCAAAACCATGACCCATCATCAAAGTCGAAGGGCGCAGCTCGCGTCCGCCGATTTCCAGTTTTTTGGGCTTGGGTTTGCGGCGAGGGGTGGGGGTATCAGTCGCGTCGATAGCGTCCGTCATGTGCGGAGTACCTTCCTATGCATGCGCTCCCAGGAAGGCAGGAGCCGATCCGGCATCGGGGGCGCCCGCTCCTAACCTCCGCAGGAGCGCCTCTCCACCCGGCACCTTGCAATGCGAGCGTGATTATCGCGAGAAAGTTTCAGGTGCAACTTGTTGTTTTCCGCAATCGCATCGGCGCTTGCGATATCCTCGCTCTTGCGACCTGAAGGTCACATCGCTGCTGGCGCCCATATGGGCTTGCGGCTGCATTGCAGTCGTCTGGTACTTGGTCACGGCAGTCAAAGCGGGACTGCGCGCCGCGCCTTATGGCGCGAAAGCCAAGCGGGCCGGATGGCCCGCGCCCGGCGTTTGATGGCGAAATCAAAACGAAGCAATCGCCCACACGATTCCCACGATCAGCACTATGCCGATCAGGTCCAGCACCAATCCAGCGCCAACCAATCGCTCGATCCGCAATCGACCGGTTGACCATGCAATGGCATTCGGGCCTGTCCCGGCTGGCAGGATAAATCCCCAGCTGGCTGCAAGCGCTGCGGGCATGGCGATCAGGATAGCTTGCTCGCCCATGCCCAGCGCCGCGGCCAGGCTTGCGACAACCGGGATGATTGCGCTCGCAGTCGCGACATTGCTGGCAAATTCCGTCACCAGAACCACCATCGCCACAATGGCGAGCACCATGAGGAACAAAGGCACCGCTTCAAGCGGCAGCAGCGCCGCGCCGAGCCAGTCGGCCAGGCCGCTTTCCTGCATCCCTTTGGCTAGCGCTAACCCGCCACCAAACATCAGGATCACGCCCCACGGCGCACGGTCCGCCTCCTTCCAGACCAGCAAAGGTCTGCCCGTACCATCGGGAAGCAGGAACAGCGCCAAGCTGGCTATCACGGCGATGGTGCCGTCCGTCCAGCTTTTCTCGGGCATGTAGGGCGCAACCCACTGACGGGTCATCCAAAGCAGGAACGTTATGACAATGATCGGGACCAGGCGTTTTTCGGCGCTGGACCAGGGGGCATTGTTGTCGATGGACGCTCGCGCAGCGTGAATATCAAAAGGGTGTGATGCCACTTTCTGAACGCGCCCGATGATGAACGCGGCCAGCGGAACCCCGATGATGACAATCGGCAGACCAAACGCCATCCACCGCGCAAAGCTGATCTCGAGCCCGATCATATTGTCGAGCAATTGCACCGCGATTCCGTTGGTTGGTGAACCGACAATCGTACCGAGACCGCCAATTGTGGCCGCAAAAGCGATGCCCATCGGCAGGGCTCCCGCCAATCCTTCTTGCGCTTCGTCGCTCAAACCTCCGCCAGCAAGCACAGCAAGCGCCATCGGCATCATGATCAGCGCTGTCGATGTGTTCGAAATCAGCATCGATAAAAGCGCAGCCGAAATCATGAAGGCCAGCAGCAATCGCGTTTGCCCGCCACTCGTGCCGATAGTCTTGAGTATGGCGAGGCTCAACCGTCGGTGCAGGCCGGTTCGCTCAATCGCCAGCGCGATGAAGGCTCCGCCAAGCAACAGGAACAGGATCGGCGCGTAATAGGCACTGGCTGTGTCGGGAGCGTTCATCACGCCGCCCAACGGCAACCAGATAAATGGCAGCAATGCTGTCGCTGGCAGCGGGACAGCTTCGGTCATCCACCATGCGGCCATCCAGATGACGAGACCGGCCACGAGCCAAGCGCCTTCGTTCATTCCGCCGGGCGGTGCAGTGAGCGCAGCTATGGCAAAAGCGAGCGGACCGAGAACCAGTCCTATCTGGCGGGCTGTCATTACCCGGTAGTCCTCGGTAGTAGCATGCTCGAAGACTAGTCGGCACCGCGCACCACGACAAGGCCTGGTGCGCGGCTATGCCAAGGCGTCTATTCGACCTCTTTCGCGACATCGGCGGCGGAATAGTCGCCGTCGCTGTAAATCACCA
>JBCBHD010000329.1:0-3247 GCA_038526115.1 Pseudomonadota bacterium
CCCATTTCCAGCGCCATCCGGATCGCATGGATCCTGCCATCCATCATGTCTGAGGGGGCGATGATATCTGCGCCTGCTTCGGCCTGATTGATCGCCTGGTCGACTAGCGCGGCAACGGTTTCGTCATTCACCACATAGCCACTGTCATCCAGCAGGCCATCCTGCCCGTGGCTGGTATAGGGATCGAGCGCCACATCGGTTAACACGCCGATATCGTTTCCGCATGCATCCTTGATTGCACGTATTGCGCGACACATCAGGTTGTCGGGGTTGTGCGCTTCGGCCCCGTCGTCGCTGCGACGGTCGGGCTGAGTGTTGGGAAACAGAGCGACGACCGGAACGCCCAAAGCCACAGCCTCTTTCGCCCGCGCAACAATTCCGTCCACTGACCAGCGCGATACGCCCGGAAGGGAAGCGATCGGCTCTTCCACGCCCTGCCCTTCAGTCACGAATAAAGGCCAGATCAGGTCTGCTGGCGTAAGCAGGTTTTCACGATGGAGCGCACGGCTCCAGGCATGCGCACGTGTGCGGCGCAAACGGGTGTTGGGATAACTGCCAGTCATGGCGCGGTGTGTTGCCGCAATTTTGTGGGAGGCGCAATCGCGCCGACCCCTAAGCCGTCATTCGACTTCCTGAGCGTTGTCGATCTTTTCGATCTCGCGCCCGGGTTCCTCGATCTCTGTCTTGAGCGGCTCCAGATCGACAAGCGCTGCGCCTGGTTCAATCTCGCGCAGCTTGATCAGCTGCTGGCGGAAATCGAGCAATTCAGTGCCGGTCAATTCGGAGCGAGTGACATAAGAGACGCTAGCCGGATTAATCGCTCGGCCGTTGCGATACATTTCGTAGTGGAGATGCGGCCCTGTCGAAAGACCGGTGGAGCCGACATAGCCGATGACTTGACCGCGCTTCACGCTTTGGCCTCCGCGCACTGCCATACGGCTCATGTGGCAGTACCGGGTTTGCAACCCGTTGCCGTGCGAAAGCTTAACGGTGATGCCGCAGCCACCAGCCCGACCTGCGGAAACGACCCGACCGTCGGTAACAGCAACGATGGGCGTCCCAGATCGCGCACGGAAATCCATTCCCGAATGCATCCGGCGGTAGCCAAGAATGGGGTGACGGCGCATTCCGAAACGTGAACTGATTGGGCCGGGAACCGGTGCAAGCAGTCCGCGCCTTTGCTCACCCACGCCCGAAGCTTCGAAGAACCGACCTTCCTTGCCCCAACGCATCAATTGGGTCTTGGGCTTTCCACTGCGATCAACACCCGCGTAAAGCAACTGACCGGCCTGGCGGTCACCTGTGGCGGCGCGCCGATAGGCAATGATTATGTCGAATTCGTCAGTCGAGCGGACCTCACGATCCAGATCAAGGTGATCGTCCAGCTTGCGCAAATAATCCTGAGCGGCGCTGGCAGGAACGCCCGCAGCACGCATAGAGCGATACAGGCTTGGCCCAACGGTGCCGCGCAGCCGAAGTGGCGTATCGTCGACACGAATGAAGTTGCGCTCAAGTGTCAGTGCGCCTTCGCCTTCTTCACCTTGACGGGCAATCTCCAGCTCAAGGTCAAACCTGGCGCGAAATTCCAGAGCATCAAGCGGGCGCGGCGCTCCGGGTGCTGTACGACGGCCGAGGACAATATCAATCTTGGTCCCGGATTCGATTTCGCTCAAAGGCATGGCATCGGCCACCAGAGCTGTGACGCGGCTGATATCACCGCGAGAAACACCAGCGCGGCGCAGCATGGTCGCAAAACTATCGCCTTCTGCGAGGGTGGCGACCAATTCGATCTGCGGCCGTTCCGGCGCATTCGTCAGCGGGATGACGTTTTCGGTTGGCCCCATCCGCCGCCCGCTATCGGCACCAAGCGCAAGCGGCATGATCATATGGCTGCGAAACTCGTCGCGGATCTCTTCGCCTTCAGGCATTGCCGGGCGGGCTTCGAGCGGAGTCATGTTGGGCCAGAAAGCCAGAGCAATGGCACCAAGGCCCAACATCGTGCCAACACCACGGAACCAACGCCGGCTGCCAATATTCTCTGCGAGGTCAGGCGCGAGATCGAGGCCGTCAAACCAATCCCCGACCTTCAGCTTCCATTCGTCATAACGATCGCTGAAATTGCGCTCGCGTGACAGAGCCTGCTTCTTGTAAGCCTGTTGCCGAGTGGGAGGTGCAGCTCGCGACGCATTCTTGAGATAAGGGACAAGCGCACCAGCGTTCATCGTATCGGGTTCTTCCCGATCCCCATCCTTCATGTCGCTCGCGTGATCCAACATTCTTCCTACTGGCGACACCTCATGGTGCGTCGCACAATCCCATTAGCTTGCGCCTATTTGGCCGATGTCTGTGAACGATCAAGGTAAATATGCACTTAACCATCGACCAGCCGACTCGCCTGCGCGGTAAGGTGTTTTCCCTATGCGAGCAGCGGATGCAAACCCCCTGTTCGAAGCGTCCAATCCCGGTGCAGTTCGATCGCCCCATTGCCCCCGACCGTTCAGCCTGACAAACACTGATATCGTGACTAGTTCTTTATCCGATAACCGCGTGCGAGCCGTTCTTGGCCCGACCAACACCGGAAAGACTCACCTCGCCATAGAGAGAATGTGCGGCCATTCGAGCGGCATGATGGGCTTTCCCCTGCGATTGCTCGCGCGAGAAGTCTATGATCGAGTGCGAGCGATCAAAGGTGACAAAGCAGTCGCACTGATCACCGGCGAAGAGCGGATCGAACCTCCCGACGCGCGCTATTTCTGCTGCACAGCCGAGGCCATGGACCGAACAGGTGGCGGTCACGCCTTCGTAGCCATTGATGAAGCGCAGATTGGCGCTGACCCGGAACGCGGACACATCTTCACGGATCGCTTGCTCAACGCGCGGGGTCGAGAGGAAACAATGATCCTCGGGTCAGCAACGCTTGAGCCGATTGTGCGGGCATTAGTTCCGGAAGCAGAACTTGAAGAACGACCTCGTTTCTCAACTCTTACTCACTCCGGCACCGCGAAGCTCTCTCGTTTGATGCCGCGCAGTGCGGTGGTCGCATTCTCGGTTGAACAGGTTTACGCAATGGCGGAAGCTTTGCGCCGCTTTCGTGGCGGCGCAGCAGTTGTCATGGGAGCGCTGTCGCCCGAAACACGCAACAAGCAGGTTGAGCTGTTTCAGAACGGCGATGTTGACTACATTGTCGCCACTGATGCGATCGGCATGGGTCTTAACCTCGATCTCAATCATGTTTCATTCGCCGCGC
>JBCBHD010000330.1:0-3232 GCA_038526115.1 Pseudomonadota bacterium
AAGCATGGAAAGTCATCGTCGGCATTAAGGACGTGCTCGTCCTCATTTTCATGCTGTTGTTCTTCATCGCGCTGTTCAGCATCCTTTCGGCCTCACCCAATCCCGGGCAGGTCCGCGATGGCGCGCTTTACATCGAACTGTCGGGCTTTGTGGTCGAAGAGAAGTCAGAGGTTGACCCGTTTGAGACCCTGTTGAGCGGCCAAGCCCCGCCGGTCGAGCATCAAGTACGCGACCTTGTCCGCGCGATGGATGCGGCGGCTACGGATGACCGGATCAAAGCGGTCGTGCTCGACATGACGGGCTTTGCAGGCGGCGGACAGGTGCACTTGCAGGAAGTCGGCGAAGCGATGGACCGGGTGCGTCAAGCAGACAAGCCCGTGCTCACCTATTCGGTCGCCTATGCCGATGATCACATGCACCTCGCAGCGCACGCCTCAGAAGTTTGGGCAGACCCGCTCGGCGGTGCAGTGATTGCGGGCCCCGGTGGGAGCGCGCTCTATTATGCAGGGCTGCTCGACCGGCTGAACATCAATGCCCGCGTCTACCGCGTCGGTGAGTTCAAATCGGCTGTGGAACCCTACATCCTCGATGGCCCATCCGATGCCGCGCAGGAAAACCGCGAGAGCCTGTATGGCGCGCTCTGGGAAGAGTGGCAGGCCAATGTCAAAAAGGCGCGGCCCGATATGGATCTTGAACGCGTCACCACTGATCCGGTTGGCTGGGTTGAGGCTTCCGCTGGTGATTTGGCCGAAGCTGCACTCGAAGCCGGATTGGTCGACAAACTTGGCGACCGCATCGCATTTGGCGAGCATGTCGCAGAGATCGTCGGCGAGGATAGCTGGGATGAAACGCCCGGCTCCTATGCCAAAAGCGATCTGCGTCCCTTCTTGGCGGATGTGGGTCCAGGCACAGGCTCCTCGGACAACAAAATCGCAGTTGTCACCGTCGCTGGAGTAATCGTCGATGGTGATGCGGGCCCCGGCACAGCAGGCGGCACACGCATTGCTGACTTGCTTGACGCAGCGCTGGACGATGATTTGAAGGGGCTGGTTGTTCGGGTGGATTCGCCCGGCGGATCAGTCCTCGCATCCGAAGAAATTCGCCGCGCAATCGAACGCTACCGCGCTGAGGAAATTCCCGTCGCGATCTCCTTTGCCAATGTCGCGGCAAGCGGCGGCTATTGGGTGGCAACCGCAGGTGACCGCATCTTCGCTCAGCCTGAAACGATCACCGGCTCCATCGGTGTCTTCGCGGTCATCCCGACCTTTGAGGATGCCGCCGCCGATATCGGCGTGAATGCAGAGGGCTTCGCAACCACACCGCTTTCCGGTCAGCCCGACATTATTGGCGGCTTTACGCCTGAGGTGGATGCGATCCTGCAAGCCTCCGTCACAGATACCTATTCCGATTTCCTTGAGCGCGTCGCAGAGGCGCGCGGTCTTTCGACAGAGCGAGTGGATGAGATCGCGCAAGGGCGCGTATGGGATGGTGGCGCTGGCCGTCAGCTTGGTCTGGTCGATCAGTTTGGAGGCCTTCCAGAGGCTCTGCAATGGGTCGCTGGCGAGGCTGGGCTTGAGGACGATGATTGGAGCGCCCGCTTCCTGGGTTCACCGATGGGCGAGTACGACTCCCTTATCCGTCAATTGGTCAGCAATGGCGCTGCCCCGGCTGCTAGCATGCCTCAGGGTGACCTCTTCGCGATGGCAGCACAGCAACGCGCTATGCTGATGGGACAGATGACCCGCGATGCAAACCGCTTGATGGGGACGCAAGGTATTCAGGCATATTGCCTTGAATGCCCATCTGAGCCGCGTCCGGTAACAGCGCGCGAAACACGCGGCTTCATT
Organism: Pseudomonadota bacterium; assembly: GCA_038526115.1. GTDB lineage: Bacteria > Pseudomonadota > Alphaproteobacteria > Sphingomonadales > Sphingomonadaceae > Erythrobacter. Next base: position 1,848 of record JBCBHD010000330.1, read on the forward strand.
GAAGCAGTTGGAGCATGGCTCTCGCGCTAATCACGCGAGGGCCCGCTGCCAAGCACCATGCGGAGTTGCGGGTCGAAGGCTCGCCATCTATATCATGAGACGTTGTAACATTCGTCTGAGCATTCAATGACCACCACTCTCACCACCTCAGCTGCGATTGCACCGGATGCGTCCGTCTTTTCAAAGATCCGCGATCCCGAATGCAATCTGGCGATTTGGGAGCGGGAGACGCTGGCTAATGCGGCTGAGCTGCTTGCTGGCAGCCCGAGCGATGTCCGCTTTTCCTGCTCGCTGGAGGAGCTTGCGGATCGCCTCCCATTCGAGATGAGCAATAGCGGTTTTTCGCAAGACATCGCCATCGACCATTTCGTCTCTGATGTCAGTCATCTGGCCAACGAATATTGCAGTGCAATGCAATTGGGCGGCGTGGAAGTCCGGCTAGAGATCGTCACCACCGATTCCTGCCGCAAATGGCACGCCGACTATGTCAAAGCGCGCTTAATCACGACCTATATCGGCACCGGCACGCAGTGGCTTAACGAAGAGGATGCTGACCGCGTTCGCGCTGGGGAAGAACCTCAGCATATCAACACGATGGCTGCGGGGGATATCGGCCTCTTCAAAGGCAAAATGGCGACCGATCACCCCGCTATTCACCGCTCTCCGCCGATCGCAGGCACGGGTGAAAAACGGCTCTTGCTGGTGTTAAATCCGCCTGAGGCGAACTGAGCAAAGCAATCCCTCGGAACCAATCACTCAGGTTCCCGTTTCTTCGATTGAAAATTCCGATCTTCGCAATCGCACAAATCAATTTTTGTGCGGTGCGGCAATGCCTATTTGAGCGTCACACAGTTTCACCCTCTCCAACCATCCCAGATAAAAGGAACATATTCATGGGTATCATTGGTTCGACCATCCAGCCTTTCACCGCCACCGCATTCAAAGCGGGCGAAGACTTCTACGACGTCACAGAAGCAGACATCGCCAATAAGTGGTCGGTCTTCTTCTTCTACCCAGCAGACTTCACCTTTGTCTGCCCAACCGAACTCGAAGATCTCGGTGAGAAGTACGAGATGCTTCAGTCCATGGGCGTTGAAGTGTTCGCGGTTTCAACCGACACCCACTTCAGCCACAAAGCATGGCACGACACTTCCGACAAAATCGGCAAGCTGAAATTCCCATTCCTTGGCGACCAGAACCACGTTCTTGCGAACAACTTTGGCGTACTGCGCGAAGGCGTAGGCCTTGCTGACCGCGCGACCTTTGTTGTCGACCCAGACGGCGTGATCCAGATCATGGAAATCACCTGCGAAGGTGTGGGCCGCAACGCCAACGAACTGACCCGCAAGATCAAGGCCGCTCAGTACGTGCGCGCCAACCCCGGT
>JBCBHD010000331.1:0-3208 GCA_038526115.1 Pseudomonadota bacterium
CGGAATACTGCTCCAAACCGCCAAGGCCAGCCAAGCTCGCTCCACATATGGAGCAGTATTCCGTTTGATCCCTCGTTTTATGCGCGATCCGCTCTACCTGCTGGTCGCGCGAAATCGCTACAAGTGGTTTGGCAAGCGCGAAGAGTGCTGGGTGCCGACACCTGAACAGGCGAAGCGCGTTCTTTAGGATCAGCTATTCCTGCGTGCACTTAGAATGTAGTTGAGTGCTTCGTCGTCTGACAGATGTAGACCTTTCCCTGGCCGATAGCCGATACCCCGGCGTTCGGTGACTGTCAGGCCGACTTCCCCGAGCAAGTCTTCGAATTCTTCCGGCGTGATGAAGTCGTTCCAATTGTGCGTGCCACGCGGAACGTATCCGATGGCTTCGGCCGCTCCGACAAGCAGCAATCGCGAGGCTGCCGTGCGATTTGGTGTCGACATGACCAGCAAACCACCGGGAGCCAGCCGGTCAGCCACATCGGCGATAAAATGCCTTTTGTCGGCGACATGCTCAATCACCTCTACGCACGTCACCAAATCGAATTTGCCAATATCGAGGCCTGCAACTTCGCCAGCCATATACCGAATATCCAGCCCCACCGCATCGGCATGGGTGCTGGCGACGGAAACATTCTCTGTCGCCGCATCAACGCCGGTGACTTCTGCTCCCAGTCTGGCGAGAGGTTCGCATAAAAGGCCTGCGCCGCAGCCGATATCCAGCGCTGTCTTTCCTTGTAGTGGCTTGGTCGACTGACGATCGTACCCATCTGCATCAGCCCAGTGGGTATCAATCGCGGTACGAATGAACTCCAGTCGCACGGGGTTCACCTGGTGCAGCGAAGCCATCTTGCCCTTTGGGTTCCACCAATCGCGTGCAAGCGAGGCGAAATGCTCGGCTTCTTCCGGACGGATGGTTACATTTGATACGTTTGCGTTTCCCATAAACCGACCTTAACAGCGCCGTTCGGTACTCACCAGCAGGAGCTTGAGCACTTTGGCGCGTATAGTCATGAAATTTGGCGGAACCTCGATGGCGGGGACCGAGCGGATTCGGCGCGTGGCCAATATTGTTCGCAAACAGGCCGCGAATGGTCAGGAAGTGGCCGTTGTCGTGAGTGCGATGGCAGGCGAGACCGATCGCTTGGTCAATTTCTGTCGTGAGGCCAACGCGCTCTATGATCCGGCTGAATATGACGTGGTCGTTTCAAGCGGAGAGCAGGTCACCAGCGGATTGCTTGCGTTGACGCTGCAGTCGCTGGGTTGCAAGGCTCGCAGTTGGCTGGGCTGGCAGCTGCCGGTCAAGACCATTGAGGCACATGCGAAAGCGCGCGTCGAAACTATTGATGCGCCTGCCATTAGCGACAGCATGGCGGCTGGTGAGATCGCAGTCGTTCCGGGATTTCAGGGTGTCAGCGAAGAGGGCCGCATTACCACGATGGGGCGTGGTGGATCTGATACATCAGCGGTTGCAATTGCTGCAGCAGTGAAGGCCGATCGCTGTGACATCTATACGGATGTGGACGGGGTCTACACGACCGATCCGCGCATTGTCGCCAAAGCGCGAAAGCTGAAGGCGGTCACATATGAAGAGATGCTCGAACTCGCCAGCGTTGGTGCCAAGGTTTTGCAAACCCGCTCTGTCGGGCTTGCGATGAAGGAAGGTGTCAGGCTGCAAGTGCTGTCGAGCTTTGTTGGTGATGATGCAGTGGCCGCGGATGAACTGCCCGGCACGTTGATCGTCTCTGATGAAGAAATGGATGAATTGGTGGAGAAGGGCCTGATGGAACGTCAGCTTGTAACGGGGATCGCGCACGACAAAAACGAGGCGAAGATCATCCTCACTCGAGTACCTGACAAGCCGGGCGCTGTGGCGCATATTTTCGAACCACTCGCCGATGCCAGCATCAATGTTGACATGATCATTCAGAACGTTGGTCGTGACAAAGGCGAAACTGATGTGACCTTCACGGTTCCTCAGGCGGACTTGGCGCGGGCTCAGGCGCTTCTGGAAGATCGCAGCGACGATATCGGGTACAACAGGATCATCACTGACAGTCATATTTCAAAGATCAGCGTCGTCGGCGTTGGCATGAAAAGCCATGCGGGTGTCGCCAGCACCATGTTCCGCGCCTTGTCGGACCGAGGCATCAATATTCAGGCCATCTCGACATCTGAGATCAAGGTCAGCGTGCTGATAGATGAAGACGAAACGGAGCTTGCTGTCCGGGTTCTGCACACCGCCTATGGTCTTGACGCAGTCGAGGAACCTGCCTGATCGCTCCTATGGCTCCGTCTGTCGGCGTTAGGGATATCCGCTAACTCGGTCTTAACTATCTGCCGCAACTTTTGAGTCTCCATTGAGGAGACCCAGCCATGGCGCTCAAAGCCCATCTTGATCCTTCGGCCCCTGCCGGTAGCCAGCGGAAGCAACCGCGCCGCGCTTTGCAACTCGAAACTAGCGGTGTCATGCTGGGTGGTTTGGAAAGCAACGTTACCATTCACAACATATCGGCAGCTGGCTTGCTGCTTGAAACCAAGATTGCCCTATCAGAGGGCGAGGCGTTTTTGGTTGAATTGCCTGAAGTCGGCCAGACCCCAGCCCGGATCGTCTGGGTTAGCGGACATCTGTATGGTTGCGCCTTTGAGCAAGCGCTCGGTCAAGGAGCACTGGCGGCGACACAATTGCGGGCAGCGGTCCCTCTAGATCAGCGAAAAGTCCTTCCGGCCTCTGGCTCGAACGGACCCGTGGCCGAACCGTTTGGGATCAAATTGGGTCGCTTGCGGCGGGAACGTGGATTGACGCTGGCGCAGGTCGCGGACGCCTTGAATGTCAGCAAACCTACAGTCTGGGCTTGGGAGAAGGGCAAGGCTCGCCCGGTTCCTGAACGTCTTGATGCGATTGCCAAGGTTCTGAGTGTGTCGGCAGACGAGCTTGGCACGGCCGCTCAATCCGGTGAAGCGACAGCGGTGGTAGAAGAATGTCGTATACGTATTGCCACGGCTTGTGGAACAGGCGTGCAAAATGTTCGTATTATGATTGAAGTTTGAATGATGCAGGATGTTAAATCGTAATAGATACGTAGATATATCAATGTTTCATGGTAAACAACTTCCAGTGTTGATTCGATTTAGTTAGCATTAACTTACTAGACTAACAAGTATACGCGAAAAACTCCAGAAATTCAGAAGTATCCAATATACTTGTTAG
>JBCBHD010000332.1:0-3193 GCA_038526115.1 Pseudomonadota bacterium
GATCTTGGTGTTCGGCGTGTTCGGCGGCGTGTTTGCCGTACTTGGCGCAGCATTGATGGTGGTGCTTCACTCTGCGGTCAGCAGCTCCGAAGCTGAAGAGCTAGGAAAAACCTTCGAGTAGCTTCTCTAAAGCTCGCGCAGTGCCTGGGCCGGCTTGGCACGCAGCAGCGGCAGTGAACCGCCGAGTGCAAAGGCCAGCACAATCGCAAGACCAAGGCCGAGAACGGCGAGGACTTCTCCCCAGTCAGGCAGCCAGTCAAATTCGAACAATTGGGTGATAATAACCCATCCGAGTGCGGACCCGAGCCCCAGCGCGACCAGCGCCAGAGCGAGCGCGATCAATCCGTACTCTGCCAGTTGCATGATCAGGATCTGACGCCGGCTCGCGCCCAGAACACGCAGCACGACCGTATCGTATGTTCGCGCGGCCCGTGCCGCAGCGATGGCACCCATCAGCACGGCCAACCCGGCAAGCACCGCAACAGCCGCCGCCGCCAACGTGGCAAGGCTCACTTGTTCAAGGATGGTGCGCGCCTGCTTCAGCACATCGCCCACTTCAATCACGGAGCTGGAAGGAAAGGCCTGCACCAATGCCCGCAGCAATTCCCCGCGTGCTTCATCCGTTTCCGGACCAATCGCGCCCGTCGGCAGTTCAATCATGGCGGAGAGGTTGTGCGGAGTGTCTTCCAAAGCCCCGCGGGAGAAAACGAGCGTGAAGTTGAAGCCCATGCTTTCCCAGTCGATGCGGCGGACATTGGCGATCTTTGCCGTGCGCTCAACACCTAGGATTCCGATGGTCAGATAATCACCAACGCCAAGGCCGACGGCTTCGGCAAAATCGGCGTCAATGGAGACGAGGCGTTCGCTCGCGCCTTCTTCGCCCCACCATTCGCCGTCTGTCAGGCTGTTTCCATCCGGCAGGTCGTCGGCGTAGGTCAGCCCGCGTTCTCCGCGTAGCGCCCACGCACCGTCCGGGATCTCTTCGAGGTCGGCGACGCGGGTCATATCGTCTTCCGGACCGAACGCCAGAACAGCCCCGCGTAAGGTCGGGACAGCGCGAACACTGGCGTCTGCAAAGCGTTCTTCGATCAATCCGCGAAACGTTGCTTCACCATCGCGCGGAACATCGAGCACAAAGTAATCCGGTGCCTCTTGCGGGACACTGCTTTCGATATTGCCGTCAAGCGCGCTCTGGATCGCTGCGAGCAACACGAAAGATGCCAATCCAAAGCCGAGCGCCGTCACCAAAGCGCCAGTCGGCGCGCCGGGACGGTGAATGTTTGACAAGGCAGAACGCAGCAAGGGGTTGGAAGGACGAGGGATGCGTCGGGCAATCGCCTGAATACCAAATCCCAGCGCCGCCAGCGCCACCAAGGCGACGCCTGCGCCAATCAGGAATCCGCCCGAAAGCAGCGGCTGAGCAGTGGTAAGCAGAGCTAGCGCGCAGATGGCCAGGATACCGGCTCCGGTCCACACCAAAGCCCGCTTGTCGCGTGACAATGGCACAATCCGCGACCGCATTAGCGCCATGGCCGGGAATGATCGAGCGCGAAGCAAAGGCGCGGCGGCAAAGGCGAAGGCGACCAGCAAGCCATAGGCACCCGCCAGAAGCAGAGGTGCTGGCTCGATGACAAACCCGCTTTCAACTGGCAGCAACCCTTGGAGAGCCATTCCCAGCAAAGGCGTGATCAATACACCGACGATGAGACCGGCGACGCTGCCGATGACAGCAGCAACAGCGATCTGAAGCGCATAGATCCGCACAATGTCGCGGGATGAGGCTCCGAGCACCTTCAGCGTTGCGATCCCGTTGCGCCGAGCATCGAGATAAGATGACACACCGCCAGCAATCCCGATGCCTGCGATGACGAGCGCGGCGAGGCCGACGAGCGTCAAAAAGTCACTCATCTGCCTGACGAACCGATCTGCACCGGGCGATGCGCGATCTCTGTCGCGGAAATCATACCCGGCAGCCGGGAAAGCCTCCGAAAGGGCGTCTTGCACCACTTCGGGATCTTGCGAGGCGTCGGCAAAGGCGAGCCGATATTTGCTCTGATACAAGGAACCTGGCTGAATCAGCCCCGCGCTCACCGGCACATCCATCGCAACGATGACAGTTGGGCCGAGCTGAAACCCTTCGGACAGGCGATCGGGTTCATTCTCGATGATCCCGGCAGCTGTCAGCGTTTCCGTACCGACAGTGAAAGTATCGCCGACCTCAATATCGAGCCGGTCAATCGCGCCTTGCGCCAGCCACGCCTGTTTGCCCGTGGGCGCACCAGTTTCGCGGCCATCTGTCAGATCCAGCGTCCCATAGAGCGGCCATTTATCGTCGACCGCTTTCAGTTCGACGGGCGCCGCGGCGTTCTCTGCCGTGGCCATCGCCTGCAAGCGGAATCCGCCCGACAATTCGCCATACTCGCTCAACAGCCCTTGTTCTTCAGCTGTGAGGTCGCGTTGCCAGACTTCGACCTCAACATCTCCGCCGAGAAGTTCCTGGCCGCTCGCGGCGAGTTCTCGCTCGATTGCGGCTGTCAGTGTTCCGATTGCCGCGAGAGCGCCTGTGCCCAGAAAGATGCAGACCAGCAGCAGTCTGAGACCGCGAAACCGCGAGTTGAGATCGCGTTTCGCGATTTTCCAAGCGGCGCTCCACGAAAGGCTGCCAAGACTGCCAGTGTCAGAGGTCATTCTGCCAGCGCTCATTCGGCTGCTTGGGCGATGGTTTTGGTGTCTGAGACAATTACGCCGTCAGCCATAGTCAACACGCGCTCGCACTGTTCGGCCAGCTTGCGATCGTGAGTGATTATCAGCAGTGTCGCGCCGGTCTCAGCGCGGCGAGCAAACAACAGTTCGACGATTTCCTTCCCGGTGTGCACATCCAGATTGCCGGTTGGCTCGTCCGCAAAGATCAGCGTCGGGCGCGGGGCAATGGCGCGGGCTATAGCGACGCGCTGCTGCTCGCCACCGGATAGCTGTGTCGGATAATGCCCGGTGCGATGACCCAGCCCGACCGCATCGAGTTCAGCAACAGATCGCGGCGTTGCATCCTCGCTGCCTGCCAATTCCATCGGAGTGGCGACATTCTCCGCTGCAGTCATCGTCGGCAAAAGGTGGAAGGCCTGCAACACAATACCAATCCGGCCCCGGCGCGCCTCAGCCAAGCCGTCTTCATCAAGGTTGGTGAAGTCCTCAC
>JBCBHD010000333.1:0-3193 GCA_038526115.1 Pseudomonadota bacterium
CCGCATACCAAGCCGTTTCCCAATCTTGCGACCGGCGATAACCGCGAGGAAGCACGCGCCTCTCTTGCCCTTGGGCCGCAGTTGCAGCGCGGGCTGTCCGCATCCGAAATTCTCGATCAGCGCCGTCGGCTCGATGCGGAGCTTGCGAAGCTCCAACCCCAGCGCCCGGGTACGGTTGATGCCTATGTCCTGACTATCGCGCTCGATAGTGATCCGGTGTTTGCCCGTGAAGCACGCGAATCCGGCCGGGTGTTAGCGCGTCGCTATGACGGGGCCGGGCGCACACTCACGCTGGCTGGACCAGACGGCCAGCGCAACGATTTGCCGCAGGGTTCGATTGATGCGCTTATCATCAGCCTCGCGAAGATTGCTGAGTTGATGGACACCGAAGAGGATGTGTTGGTGATGTATTCGACCAGCCACGGCCTCGATCTGGGGCTTGCCTATCACTACGGCGATACCGGCTATGGTATTCTCAGCCCAGAGCGCTTCGGCTCAGTGCTCGAGGAATTGGGGATCAAGAACCGGCTTCTGATACTCAGTGCCTGCTTCTCTGGTGTATTCGTTCCTGAATTGGCCAGTCCGGATACAGCCATCCTGACCGCAGCAGCAGGCAATCGCACCTCTTTCGGATGCGAGGCGGAGAATGATTGGACGTTCTTCGGTGACGCGATGATCAACAATGCGCTGCGCAAGCCGCAAAGCCTGTCAGACGCGGCGCAGGAAGCCGGGCGCTCCGTGGCGCAGTGGGAGTCCGAACGGCGTTTGCTCGCATCGCTGCCGCAAACCTCGATTGGCGATGGAGCGCTTGGATGGCTGGCGGATTTGGAATCGCGGATGCCTCAGACGGCAACCGATCCGGTCGGGCGACCAGCCAATAGCGATTAGTCTGGGGCGGATTCCAGCCTGCGAACATCGGTAATCACGACAGGCTCGGCCAGCATCTGACCTTTCATCCAGCCTTGGCCTGCATCGGGATCGACTTGTTGAGCGTGAATGCTCTCCACCACAGCCATGCCTTCAATAACATAGCCGAACACTGCGTAGCCGTGTTTCCAGACGGGATCATCGGATTCCGGCTTGGCGTCGAGACCAGTTTGATCCTGAAGCATGATTGAGAAGTCGCCATTGGCTGTGCCAGGTTCGCCCATGGCCATGGAGAGCGCGCCGCGAGTGTGACTGAGGCCTGTCTCGTTCGTCGGCTCATGAACAATGCCGGGCAATACCCGCTTGGGGTCCCACTGCGTTCCGCCCTGGATCAAGCCATTGGGCTGCGGATCCCATTCGGTCCGCATTGCGCGGTAGAACACCGTTCCGTCAAACCGATCTTCATCGACATACCGCAGGAAGTTCGCGGCGCTAATGGGCGCACGCTCGGTTTCCAGCCGAACGGTGATGTCTCCCAAAGTCGTTACCAGCACTATGTCTGTGGTCTCATATTCGGTGACAGGCTTGGTTTCTTCCACCGGTCCGGTCGGGACGGGGGGAGGGGCAGCTTCCGCCCCGCGCACTTCGAACTTCATCAGCAGATTGCGTTGACGGTTAGAAAAGTTGTTGTCGGAAGCGAGGTAGAGGAAAGTCTTGCCGAAGTGCTGACGCACCGCGATACCTTCGAAATTGTCGACCGTAAGAGGCGGTGCAAATTCAGCCAGAAGCTTGGTCTCGTTTCGAGGAGACAGCTCCAGGATAGCTGCACGATTGCCGTAATCGGGCCGATAGCTGCGGAACAGCACATAGCATGTGCCATTGAGCGTACATGTCGCATCAGTAGGCACGCTGCCATGCTCGGCCAGAGACGGAGGGGCTGCGAGTTCAAACGGTGCAGAGCCCTCGATATCGATGCGCAGGCAATTGTTGGTGCCGGGTCTAGCTTGTTCGGCGCAAATGAGAGCGCCGCCTTCGTAACTGGCGAGCGTTTCCATCCCGCCATTCTCGGTCATGCCCAGCGTCGCGGGATCGACTGCAACCGGCCCTTGCGTTGCTGGCCCATCGATCGATGGGTAGCGCCAGATTCGGTGATCGCGTTCAAACGCAACCAGCCAGCCGCCGTTTGGCGCGAGAGTGATGGCTTCGGCATCGGACGCGTTCTTTCGTTTCAGCTTCTTGCCCTTCAGATCGAGCAAGGGGCCGCCTGATACGGAAAGCACATCCACCAGCCGACCCTGTATCTCGTCGGGCGTGATTGTCAGCCAGCGGCCATCGTCGACTACCGCGTAAAGGCGATCTTCGTGCCATTCTAGGCCGGATATCCCGCCCAGCTTGTATTCGCCCGGTTCAATGATCACCCCGCCGCGATAGCTGAGCTCTCCCAGATCTTCCGTTTCAGAACTGGCCGGGTTGAGGGCAACCGGTTCAGTCAGCGGCAGAACGTCGTCTTGTGACAGGGCGGGGGCAGTCGCCAGTCCAGCGAGCGCGGCAAAAAGCATCATCTTCCAAGTCATTGATCCCACCATATCGACCGTCTGTCGACAAGCAAGGGAGGTGAACGCTCGTTCATATGGGCTTCATGTTTACATTCGTAGTCGATGTGCCTACAGACGTAATCGTGAGCAGGTGAGGAGGAAGCCCGTGTCCGATTCCGAGAATGGTAAGCCTGAACGCATCAGCGAGGCCGAGCACGCCGTTATGGAAGTGCTGTGGGATCGCGGCACAGTATCAGCCACCGAAGTGTGCGAGGCCATTTGCGAAGAGCGGGGCTGGAGCCTGGCTACCGTAAAGACACTGCTGTCGCGCCTCGTCCAGAAACAGGCGATTGCGACCCGCCCGGATGGCAGACGCTTTCTCTATAACCCGCTGATTGCCCGCTCCGAATATATTGGCGGGGAATCGCGCCGTCTGGTGGATCGCCTGTTCGGCGGCAAAGCGGCGTCTCTCGTGGCGCATCTCGCTGAAACCGAAGCGTTGAGCGAAGATGACCTTAGCGAGATCGAAGCCCTTTTGAAGGAGCTCAAGCAATGACAGACTGGTTGTTTGATACGCTCCTTTGGACCGCTGCGCTGATTGGTGTGGTCCTGCTGATCCGCCGCCCTGTGGCGCGCTGGCTTGGTCCGCAAACCGCTTATGCACTGTGGGCGATTCCTGCGCTGCGGCTGATCCTGCCGCCATTGCAGCTACCCAGCTGGCTTGCGCCAGAACCGACCGCGCAATCCGCCGAACTCAGTTCGACGTTCCTTATCCTCGACCCTACCACTCC
>JBCBHD010000334.1:0-3191 GCA_038526115.1 Pseudomonadota bacterium
GCTACGAGCGACCGTGACTTTGGCGAGAGCCAGCTCGAAGGCTCGACACGGGCCGAAGGTCAGTTGGACGACCAGACATATCTGGCGGCGCGCGGCCGAGTGTATGAACAACCCACTCCGCAGCCAGCTGAAAGGGTCGCAGAACGCCCGGATCAGCCGCTTGTCCCGCTAACGAGTGATACCGCTCCGGCGTATCCCGGTGGCCCCGTTCCCGGTGAAGAGTATCCGGAAACGCTGGCTCAGGCTGGCAATTGAGCTAATCGTGAGTTGAGGAATTGGCGGGGTCGGTGCACTCACCGGCCCCGTTTTCTTTTGGGGCGCTGTCGTCCTGTCCGCTGCCTCGATAGCTGGGCAAGCCCAGCTGCCATTGAATGGCGACTGCCCGCAGGATGAAGCCAGCCACGAACGCCGCAACCCAGATCGCAAAGTTTGGCAGGTTCAAAACCGGGGCCGCGAGCATCCCGGCGACAGTAACAACAGAGCTTAGCGCCGCTGCGGTGACATACAGTTCGGGCTGCATGATGATAGAGGGGCGTCCGGCCACGACATCGCGAATGATGCCTCCAACGCATCCCGTGATGATCCCCATCAGAACGGCAGGGATCGGCGGAACACCGTAAGCGATGGCTTTGGCACTGCCCAAAACAGCATAAGCAGCAAGCCCTATCCCGTCTGCGAGATCGAACAGCTTGCCTTGCCACAGTCTCACAGGGGTGAACCACGCTATCAGCGCGCAGCCAAGGCATACCGCTGCGACCCAACCGTCGCTGATCCAGAACACCGGCGCTCCGATCAAAAGATCGCGCACGGTTCCTCCGCCGACGCCGGTGACCAAGGCGAAAAAGCCCATCGTCACGAAAGTCTGTCGTTCCCGTGCGGCAATAACCGCCCCGGAGAGCGCAAAGATCGCGATCCCCGCAATGTCCAGGATGTCGAGGATAGGGGTAAGGATTTCCTCGTTCATACGCTGGGTGTTGGCCGACTTTTCCGGCGGCGGAACATCAACACGCAACCGATCAGCGCTCCGATCAGCGAAAGCGCGGCGAAGGCTATCAGGATCGGGTGGCTCGTTTCTTCGCGCTTGGACAGGTCCATGATGTGCAGGCCCCACATGAAGTCGAACCAGCGCCACCACGAGGTACGTACGGCTTCGATTTCTCCGGTATCTCGCCCGACATAGACATGCGTGCCATCCTCCAGCGCGACCTGCCACACGGGCATGGGACGACGGAAATCGAATGGCACCTCATCAGCGCTGAAAAATGCGACTGAGCGAACATCACTGCCGCCCACGATCCTTTCTGCTGCCAGCGCCCGGGCTCCCTCCGCATCGAGCGCGGCTATTTGCTCTCCGCTTGCCATATCGACCCGGCTTGTGATCCCATCGAGTGTCGTCAGGATCGCCACAGCGCGGCCATCCTGCATGACGACGCGCATTTCTTTCAGCTGAGCTTCCGCGCTGGCAATGTCGCTATCAGGCAAGACTAGCGGTGTTGCTGTTTCGGCTTGGATCCGAAGATGCTCGCCGCGTACTTCCTGTATTGGCTTCGCGACCATGAACAGGCCGGTGGCGGTCCACATGACTATGGGTACACCCACCAGCCAGCCAAGCCAGATGTGCCACTTTGCGAGGCGCTGCATAAGAGGTTTTGCTGCCATGGATCGCCCATGGGACAGGCGTGCTAGCCGTGCAAGATTTTCCCGATCTGCTCAGCTGCGTGGATGCAATCGAGATCACTCCAGCGCGGGCCGATAACCTGCATGCCGCAAGGCAGAGAAACGCCTTCCGTCGCGCCTTCACCGATGGGCAAGACCGTGGAGGGAAGGTTGGGGAAGGTCGCAATGCCCGACCATGCAAGCCCGCTGCCCGCCGGAACATCGGCCCCGTTGATCCGCAATGTCGCGTTGAACACCGCGCCATCCATATGTGGGATCGCCAGCACAGGCGAAGGCGGTGCCAGCACAAAATCATACCGCCCGAACAATCGCGCCCAGAGGAACTCGCTGGTCGCCTGCGAATCAAGCAGGTCGAACCAATCAGTCGCGGTTGCCCGTTTGCCATTGGGGGCAGGGGCGCCGCGCGCCATTACCGTATTCAGCATGCGCAGATAATCGGCCTGCTGCTGGGCCAGGTCAGGCAGCAGATCGGTGTCATATTCGATCGCCACACCGGCCGCTTCGATCGCTGCCAACGCAGCTTGGGTTGGCTCCGCAACGCCCATATCGAGCGTGCTGTCAGGATGCTCGACAATTGCCAGAACACGGCACTGCGAAAGAGGTTTGGGGTTGCGCCGAAGCGGGATCGTTGCACCAATTTGAGTCAGTGCCGCAAGATCAGCCGCATTGCGCGCCAGAGGACCGGCAATCGAAAGGGGGCCGTCATGCGCCGCAACAAAGCCGGGTCTTCGTGCCATTTGTGGATGATCATGACCCTGCTTGCTGATCAGGCCCCACGACGTCTTATGACCCCAGACGCCTGAGAAATGCGCCGGCACACGCACTGAACCACCAATGTCAGTGCCGAACTCGCAGGGCACCATGCCGCTTGCGACAGCCGCGGCGCTTCCGCCGGAAGAGCCTCCAGGCGATCGTTCGAGGTTGTGCGGATTGCGAGTGCGCCCGTAGACGGGGTTGAAGCTTTGCCAATCTGACAGATCAATCGGCACATTGGTTTTGCCGACGATGATGGCACCAGCGGCCTTCAGGCGTTTTACGAGATCCGCATCACGCGGTGCGATGTAATCGGTGAGCCGTTCATGGCCCCAGCACGATTGCAGCCCTTCGACGTCGAAGCTTTCCTTGATTGTCATCGGCACGCCGAACAGCGGCTGATCGCCGTTTTCGTCTTTTGGCGGCCCGGCGGCATCGAGCGCCTTGGCCGCTTCGAATGCACGTTCGAAATCCGGCACGGCGAGCGCATCTATTTCCGCATCGAGATGTTCAATCCTGACAATCGCGGCGTCTACCGCTTCCACCGCGCTCAATTCTCCCGCACGGATCGCGGAGGCGGTTTCGAGCGCGCCGGGTTTGTCGGTCAATTGCGGATAGGCCATGCTTGGTGTTCCCCTCTCACGGCTTTGCTTAGCCCGTTAAAGCCCTGCGAAAAAGCGATCTTCAGCTTCGTAGTCAAACAAGTCCCAAGGATAGGCCGCCAACTGCGGGAAGGCTGCACGCCAGTCGGGAGGATTGAG
>JBCBHD010000335.1:0-3188 GCA_038526115.1 Pseudomonadota bacterium
CGCCGCTGCGGTTGAGGTCGACATAAGACATAGTCGGGTGCTGATCATGCATCAACTTGCCAGCATCCTGTTCCACATGGATGCGCTCGATCCCGATGACCTTGTCTTCGGGAATGCCTGCTTTCTCGTCGGCGTCGATAGTCAGCTGCCCCTCACCCACGATCGGGTGATAGAGCTGACTGATCTGATAACCCTGCGGCAGATCGGCATAGAAGTAATTCTTGCGGTCAAACCGGCTCCACGCGTTGATCTGCGCTTCGATCGCCATGCCGGTGCGCACCGCCTGACGGATGCATTCGCGGTTCGGGACCGGCAGCATGCCCGGCATCGCCGCATCGACAAGGCTGACCTGCGAGTTCGGCTCTGCCCCGAAAGCGGTGGAGGCGCCAGAAAACAGCTTGGCATTGGAGGTGACCTGCGCGTGAACTTCGAGGCCGATCACAACCTCCCAATCGCCCGTCGCGCCCTGAATCGTGTAAGTGCTCATGGAGTTTCCGATAATGCCAGTTTGTTGCACACGCTAGGGGTTAGATCGTTGGAGCGGCACTCTCCGCCTGCTCTGCCCCGAACTGCTTCGCTTTGCGCCGAGACCAATCACGCGTTGGCCGCTCGATCAACAGATAAGCAACATGCGCTGCGATCAGCACGATTGCGAGGAACAGGCCCGCCACAATCTCTGCTGCAAACCCGGTGGGTGCGATGGTGAGTTTTCCATTTGCTTCCGCAGCGGTCAGCGCAAGTCCCGTTTGTGTTTCGATCAACCGGAAAGCCGGAAATGTCAGGCGATACACCAGTGGATGCACGAGATAGATCGAATAGGAGATCAGACCGACCCATACGAACCCGCGCATGGAGAGCGCGCGGCTCAGGGGACCAGAATCGAAAGCAAAGACGAACACCAAAAGCGCAAAGGCAGCGTGGTTCGACAGCATGCCCATCGGCCAGGCGACCACGCCCAAAGCGACCGCCGCCGTTACACCTTCAAGCCAAGGGGCGCTGCGCTGCCACATCGGACTGGATGGCAAGCGCAACCATAGGAATGCCGCAAACACGCCAAACCCGAACCCGCCGATCCCCCTCAGAACAGACGTCACACCAAATGCGAAGGCCGGATAGGCTTTCCAGTCCACACCCATCAGAGCGATCCCGGCTGCGGCGGCCATGGCCGCAAACACATAAGGTGCCATGCGCGGGATACGGCTCAACAGAATGGCTGCGAGCAGGTAAAGAGCCAGCTCCACCGAGATCGACCAGCTTGGCCCATTCCATGTCATTGCGTCCGGGTGGACGAAGGTCTGGATCAGCAGGAAGTTCGCCGGAAGTGTTTCGAGTGATTGTCGTCCTGCAAACGCACCCGCGCCATCGCCAAGCGCCAGCGGCAGGATTTCGAGCGCAACAAAGGCAAGCAGGATAGCCACGTGCAGCGGCCACAACCGCCCGATGCGCAGCAACATGAAGCGCGCCCTCGAAAACCCCTGCCCCAGGCGCTCATGATAACTCGCAAAGATGACGAAACCGGACAGCACGAAGAAGAAATCAACCGCAATAGCGAGGCGCGAATGGAACATGCTGCCGAGCAACACGCCGTCACCGCTCAAGTGGTAATACGCGATAGCCAGCGCTGCTATCCCGCGAAGGGAGTCGAGCGCAATGAAGCGATGTTGAGTGTCGGTCTCGACGATCCTAGTCGCCGTCGCTGGCCTCTTCGGCCTTCTCTATTCGCGAAGCAGGTCGCGCCGCGCCTTCATGCGTCGGCTTTGACGGTCGGTCACGCAGCGGCTTGCCCGTCTCGCTGTCAAACCGCGCTTCGCCATGGTCGATGGTCTTGGAAAGATACATGACCACCCCGCCGATGATGACGAAGGCGCAGAGGAAAATGGTCGCGAAGATGATCACGAAAGACATCAAAAGTTTACCGTAAAAAGCACGTGCTCGTTCCGCTCCGCCGTCTTCCGGAAAAATTCAACCAATCCGGGAAACCAAGAATCTGCATACTCGGCACATTCTCGCGCATCTCCCATTGCTTCAAATCGCTCATGCGATTGAACGACCAATCGCCGTAATTCCTCGGAAGAGATTTTGCCGAGCGCAGAAGAGACCGTTCCTACATCGGTCTTTTTTGTCAGACCAAAAAAGTGGTCCTCATCCGAAACTAGAGTTTCAACACCAATGATCACATACTTTGCGCGACCAGTATCACGCCAAGGCTTCGACGCTTGCTCTTTCGTTCCGAACAGCTTTCCGAAAAATCCCTTGGATGGCTGAGAGAAAATGCTCGGCTCTCGTTCCAACGGCCCATCGGGATCAGCTCCCATCATGGCCGCGTGAATATACGCCCAACTCTTTTCGGTTTCAGCGACATCACCGCTCTCGAACTTGGCCTCTTCTAACTCTTCGGTGATGTACTCATTTATCGCACGAGAATTTGGCAACGCTTCAATGTTGACCAATTCCTGATCTGTCAGACGCAAATGAAGGCCCAACTGCCCCATCTTACCACCATTTCTCCGGCGCGTGGTCGAACCCGGCGCGTTGCTGGATTGCGAAGCCCGCATCGAGCACGGTCTGCTCGTCGAACGCCTTACCCACCAGTTGCAGGCCAAGCGGCAAGCCATCCTCGTTGAGCATTGCAGGCACGCTCATCGCGGGCAGGCCAGCGAGCGACGCGGGCACTGCGAACACATCATTCAAATACATCGTCAGCGGGTCAGCGTTGAGGCTGCCGAGCGGGAAGCTCGCGGTTGGCGTTGTCGGGGCGAGGATCAGGTCGCACTCGGCCCATGCCTGCTCGAAATCGCGTGCCACCAAGGCACGGACCTTCTGCGCCTGGTTGTAGTAGGCATCGTAAAAGCCAGCCGAAAGCACATAGGTGCCGATCAGAACACGGCGTTTCACTTCGTCGCCAAAGCCCGCTTCACGGGTCTCGGCATACATATCCTGAAGGCCAGCCCCATCAGGCAAATCGCGCAGACCATATCGCACGCCATCATAGCGCGCGAGGTTGGATGACGCTTCAGCAGGGGCGATGATATAGTAGGCAGGCAGCGCATATTTGGTGTGCGGCAGCGAAATGTCGACGATTTCTGCGCCTGCGTCCTTGAGCCACGCCTTGCCCTGCTCCCAGCTATCGAGGATCGCCTGATCGGTGCCCTCCATGCGGTATTCTTTGGGGATGCCGACCTTCTTGC
>JBCBHD010000336.1:0-753 GCA_038526115.1 Pseudomonadota bacterium
TGAAGAACGCCATGATCGCGGTGGAAGACAAGCGTTTCCATTCGCATCTCGGAGTCGATCCGATCCGTCTGACTGGTGCACTGATCGAAGGGATTACCGGCACCCGATCACGGCTGGGTGGTACGTCCACGATCACACAGCAGCTTGCCCGAAATGTATTTCTCAACAACAACCGCACGATTGATCGCAAGGCCCGCGAGGCCGTGCTGGCGCTGGCGCTGGAATGGAAATTCTCGAAAGAGCAAATCCTCGAACTGTACCTCAACAAGGTCTATTTTGGCGGAGGCGCTTACGGAATCGACAGCGCCAGCCGGAAGTTCTTCAGCCACCCGGCGAAAGAACTGAGCGTTGCAGAAGCTTCGATCATTGCAGGCCTGGTGAAAGCGCCGAGCCGCTATTCTCCCACCGCCGATGTTCAAGCGGCCGTGGACCGCGCCAAGGTGGTGCTGCGGTTGATGCGAGAGCAGGGATATATCACGGCGGATCAGGCTTCAGTGGATGTCAGTACGGTCGAACTGAAGCAGCAGGCCGGGCAGAACTCTGTCCGCTATTTCACCGATTGGGCGCTGCCGCAGCTCGATATCCTGCTGCCTGAAACCTTCGCCCCGATCGAAGTGTGGACCACGCTGGATGTCGGCATGCAGCGCGCTGCGACTGCATCGATTGAATCAAACACTCCCGATGGGTGTGTCCCGGTGCTCTTCGACTGCGCCTTCTTCGGGCGGCTTGGTGGGGGCGGGCCAGCCGCTACCG
>JBCBHD010000336.1:763-3179 GCA_038526115.1 Pseudomonadota bacterium
CGCGCCACAAATGCGATGCGGCAGCCGGGATCTTCCTGGAAGCTGTTTGTCTATCTTGCGGCTCTTGAAGCAGGCTACACGCCGGGTGATGATGTGAAGGATGTGCCGGTCACGATTGATGGCTGGAGTCCGCGCAATTCGAGTGGCCGCAATATCGGCGACACCACGTTGCGCACGTCATTCGCCTACTCAATCAATACGGTTGCCGCGCAATTGGGCAACGAAGTCGGGTTCGGCACGGTCGCATCCATGGCGCGGCGCTTTGGCATCACCACTCCAGTCTCGACCTTCCCATCCATGGTGCTTGGTTCATCTGAAGTGCGCTTGATCGACATGACACGGGCTTTCGCCGCTGTCTCTGCGAAAGGCATGGCGGTCGAACCCTATGGGATCACGCGTGTTTCCACGGCGAGCGGCGAACTGCTCTATGAACATAAGAAACCGAATGAAACGGCGCTGGTGCCGGATTATGTCGCGGCGGGAATCACCGATCTGCTTCAGGCAGCGGTGCAGACCGGAACTGGCAAGGCTGCGCAAATCGGGCGGCCGGTTGCGGGCAAAACCGGCACAACCAGTTCGAATAAGGACGGTTGGTTTGTGGGCTTTTCCAGCGGCATTACGACTGGCGTTTGGATGGGCCGCGATGATGCAAAACCGGTTCGCGGGTTACAGGGCGGCCGCGCGCCGGCGCAGGCTTTCGCAGCCTACATGCGGTATGCGGTGAAGGATCGCCCGGTTGAGAAATTTGATATCGAACTGAATTTGCCAGAATGGCAGTTGGAACCGGATGAGGAATACCTGCTCGGCGATCCGGACGACTACTACTTCATCGATGAAGATGGCAATCTGGTTGAGCCTGGTCGCCGCGATCCTTCCGAAAGCCCCTTTGGTGTCGAAGGCGAGAGCCCCGGCGGCCAAGGAATAGGAGCGCCGGAGCCTCCTCCCGCGGCGAGCGAGGATTTTCTCGAGCAGGCGACGGGGGGAGAGCTACCGCAGGATGGCGATCCGCCGCCACAACGCGGCCCGGCAGCAGTCGATACGCCGCCAACACCGCGTCCACCGGGGTCGGGTGAGGACTAGTACCGGGCTCCTCGGAGCTGATACGAAAAAGGGCGCCGCGATTTATTCCGCGGCGCCCTTTTGGTTTTCGGTAACGTGCGGCTTAGCGCAGCCGTACTGGCACGAAGCGCGGCGGCTGGCTGCGACGCTGGACCCGCAGCAACACTGCATCGCGGTTCTCAGCTTCGGCTGCCGTGACCTGTTCGCGCAGATCATCGACCGATGCGATCGCCTGATAATTGGCAGAAAGGATGATGTCGCCGCGGCGCAGGCCCTTGCGTCCAGCATCCGAGTTCGGGTCTACCGCTCCGATAACAAGCCCAGAAGTGTCCTGCGACACGCCCAGCTGGCGGGCGATTTGCGGCGTCATAGCCAACACCTGCAGGCCGAGCTTCTCAGCAATGGTATCGTCCGTCTCATCCGGGTTCATCGGTTCATCCGATTCCGGATCGAAGACCTGTGCCTGCTCACGCAGTTCGGCTTCGCTCGGACGTTTGCCCAAGGTGGCGCGCACAGTCTGGCGTTGCCCATCGCGCAGAATCTCGATCGGGACCACGGCACCGGGCTCAAGATTAGCGACGAGGAACGAGACAGTCTGTTCAGACGTCACATCCTTGCCGTTGACCTTGGTGACAATGTCACCGGCGCGAAGACCGGCCGCATCAGCGGCGCTATCGTCTTGAACGTTCTGAATGATCTCCCCGCGATTGCGTGGGAGACCGAGCGAGTCGGCCAGATCATCACTCATCGAATCGAGTCCGACGCCCAGGAAGCCGCGCTCAATCTCGCGTCCGTCTTTCAACTGATCGACGATCGGAGCAGCAATCTCCGCGGGAATGGCGAAACCGATCCCCACACTGCCGCCCGATGGCGAGAAAATCGCGTTGTTGATGCCAATCACGTTGCCCTGCATATCGAACAGCGGGCCACCTGAGTTTCCGCGATTGATGCTCGCGTCAGTCTGGATGTAGCGATCATAGGCACCGCCCTGGCCGGTGTTACGATACACCGCAGAAATGATGCCCGAAGTGACTGTTCCGCCGAGGCCGAAGGGATTGCCGATAGCAACCACCCATTCGCCCACCCGCGCTTCGCTCGAATCGCCGAATTGCACGAATGGGAAGGACTGGTCCGACTTGATCTTGAGTACGGCGAGATCGGATGCAGCGTCGGCTCCTACCAGCTCGGCTTCGTATTCGGTGCCATCTGGCATCGTTACGGTGATTTCTTCAAGGGTGGCGCGATTGTTCGGCGCTACAACGTGATTGTTGGTTACGACAAACCCATCGGCTGAAATGATGAAGCCGGAGCCAAGCGATTGCGCTTCGCGGGTCTGTGGCTGTTGGGATTGGCCGCG
>JBCBHD010000337.1:0-3163 GCA_038526115.1 Pseudomonadota bacterium
GACAGGATGGTAAGAAGATCAGATTCGCCCGACAGATCAAGACGCGCAACCACACTGTCGCGGCCATGCTTGATCAGGAAGCAATGCGATGTGTCGGGAAGTGTGCGGATAAGATCGAATTCATGGCGGCTCAGGCCAAAGCCGTTGATATAGTCTTCGGCCCGGGCTTTAGGGTTGATCATGAAAATCTGTGTGGCAGCTTGCTCGATTATGGCGCTGGCGATCCGGCTCTCTAGCGCATCCTGCGCGCTCTGGGTGGCAAAGCCGACCACACCGTTGCGCTTCCGGATGGTCTTTTCCCAATCCTTGATTCGTCGCACAAAAACGTCGTCATCAAGCGCTTTCCAACCTTCATCGATCATGATGATTGCTGGTGTTCCATCAAGCCTTTGTTCAACCCGATGGAAGAAGTAAAACATAGCGGGTGTTCGCGCCGATGGATCGTCCAGTATCGCTGTCATGTCGAACCCGACTGTTTCAGCAGAAAGATCTGTTAGATCTTTGGGATTATCGAACAGCCAGGCGCGTTCGCCTTCTCCCCACCACTGGCGAAGGCGCGAGCTGAGATCATCGGGGCGAGGGCGGTCCCCTCCGCGAAAGAGTTCCACAAGGTGCCGCAACCGACGGCGTTCAATTGGCTGTTGGTAACTCGTTTCAATCGCGTCGCGTATCTGGTCCGCTTCTGAAGAACTGGCTCCACCAGCTAGCAATGTCAGCCAATCGATCAGGAATTGCCTGTTCTCTGGCGTGTCATCAAGTTGCAGAGGATTGAGCCCTGATGATGACCCAGGTGTCAGGCGATCATATTGCCCGCCGATTGCGCGTATGAACAATTCGGCACCGCGATCTTTGTCGAAGAAGATCGTGCGAGGTCGGAATCGTCTTGCTTGGGCAAGTAGGAAGTTGAGCAGCACAGTCTTGCCTGATCCGGATGGACCGATGATAGTGAAATTGCCCAAATCCTGCTGGTGGAAATTGAAGAAATAGGGGCCGGCTGCGGTGGTTTCGAACAGCGTAACTGCATCGCCCCAATGATTGCCTTTCGCGCGCCCCACAGGGAAGTTGTGCAGGCTGGCAAGGCCTGCGAAATTCGTCGTTGAGACGATCCCTCGCCGTCCGATGTAGCGAAAGTTGCCAGGAAACTGCGCCCAGTATGTTGGCTCAAGCGCAATATCTTCCCGAACTGCGTTGATGCCCAAATCGGCCAGGAGTGCGATCACTTCGGCTACGTGATCTTCAAGCGCAGACAAGTCTTCGGCATGGATCGCGATAGTGGAGTGGTGCTCCCCGAAACCGGCACGGCCTGCTGCTACTTCGTCTTTAGCGTGGACGAGCTCGTCGCGCAGGGAGAGAGCTTCATCTTCGGCCGAACGCATCCGTCGCAGCGCAAGGTTCATCTGGCTGAGCGCCTGAGCGCGCTCGACCATTGCAAAGCTCTGAGACACATGCAGCTCAAATGGCAGGCGGTACAGCTCGTCAAACATTCCGGGAAAGGTTGAGCCGGGATAATCCTTGATCGAGAGCATCGCGACAAAGCGGCGTCGCAGATCCCCTGTTGGAGCAAGCTCAACGCAATCCTGACCAAAGCTGATGCGCCGGGATGGGATGAAGTGACCAAGATCGCCGTGTGGTAGTGCCATCGGGCGCATGTCGGCATTGAAGAGACAAGAAAGGAACTCAAGCGGCTCAGAACGGAGCCCATCGTTGGTCGAATAGACACTCAGCAATCGCGGATCATACGCTGACAGCGAAGCTATCAAGGCATCACGAGCCCGATCCAACGAGTGTTTTTCAGCCGCGATCATATTTGCGTTGCGGTTCGAACTGCGCAGGAACCAACGGCGCATTCTGTCAGCAAAGCCAATGCGGCCCTGTAACGGTCGGCGCACGATCGTCAGAAACAGATCGTTCACGTAGAGTTGCTTGCCAGCGAGTTTCGATTGCCATTGCTCGTCCAGACGAGAGGAAAAATCATCTGCTGTCACAGACTGAAGAGATGCCTCCGCTTTTCGGCGTATCACATGATGATAGACTGCAAAGCGCGAGCTTCCGAGCGTCCTCAGCATCGCGTCGCGCAAGCCAGCACGGTAGTTCAATTCCTCACTGTCGGCGGTTTCGAACAGCAGCCCGCTTAGCTTGATGGTTTGCATCAACAGACCGTCGCGGGTTTCTATGGTTACATCATCGATATGCCTGGCATAAGGAAGGTGCGCACCAGCTGGCGCTTCACGTGCGATCGCTTTCGGATCACGCGTCAGGGCCGGTAAGAGTTGCATTTCCAGATCGCGTAATTCTTGATCCGAGGGCAATTGCGAACCCGCGTGATCCAGAGGTCAAAGATGCGCGGCTCATGCAAGCAAGCCAACATGCCAATTCCATGGATCGCAACTGCAGTAAGTAGCACCCACCAGGTGCGAAAGATCAGAAACAGCTCTACGCCTATAACCATATTGATGATGAAGAAGGTGTACGTAACACCGGCAAACATCTGTGGACGCGTCAACGCCACGAACAGCGTGTCTCGCCGTAAATCGTCCGACAAGTATGATCCCCCAACTCGATCCTAACCTGCGCCCCAAACGATGATGTTGGGATCATTGCACACCGAAAGAGTAGTCTGCTCTTTTTGATCGGATCAGGCAAGCCCACGGTGACGAGGAAATCCGCTCACGCTTCAGGGGTGGCTAGTGCCATGGCAGTGAGCTTCAAGACGTTTCAAGAAGTTGCCGCTTTTCCGATATCCATCAATTGGAAAAGGGGCGAAAAATGAAAAGGATGAGAGCATTCGGATTTCAGCAAGACGGCGCTTATAGCGGTATTGCTTGCGTTAATTTGGCTGAGCCATACGCTCGAAACCTGTTCGTCAACAACTACTACGAAATCGGTATTCCTGCAGAAATACCACCCGGCACTACCGTTGTCTTCTATTTTGGAACTTCGGACCCTCACCTGATAAAGGCTTCTGAAACTTTCGTTTATGATCCGGACAGCAGCAAGGTCGCCGTTCACGGCACTTGGGGAATCGCAACCGACGTCAAAATGCACTTCAACGAGGTGGTAGGCGTATAACGGATACAAAGTTGGGGGCGGGCGGTGACCTAGTCGCGCCCGCCACCTTTTGATCAGAACCCGAATGCGACGCCGACGCGACCGCCTGTGCTGT
>JBCBHD010000338.1:0-3152 GCA_038526115.1 Pseudomonadota bacterium
CGATCAGATCGAGATTGAGGGGATCAACACCGCCGCTCACGCTGATGGAGTTGAATGTGTTCCCGCCAAAGCCTGCGCGCAGATTGATCGTGTCTTCGGCAAAGATCTGCGTGGAGCTTGAGAACTGCACGTCTTCCAGCGTGATGCTTCCCGCAACGCCGCCATCAACAGAAGTGTCGAGTATGTTGGAGGAGACAGGCACGGCCATAGTGCCACCCATTCCATCATCCACCTGAACGGTTGAATCCACGCGCTCTACGCGCGAACCTGTCGTCAGGATGATATCGCCATTGGGCGTGCCTTGAGCGCCCGATGCTGCGAAACCGATATCGCCCGAAAGCAGCATGGTGATCGCGTCATTCTTTGGCACGGCGACGAAATACATCGCTTGCTCATCGAAGTTGCCGGTTGATGCTGCACCTGTGGTGTTGCCGGTATGGACGATGCCATTTGCATCTTCGCTACCAACAGAAACTGAGATGTCGAACAGACCGTTCGCGATCGTCAAAGTGGCTTCTTCAGCGGCCACATAAGCGACCGAACCATTCACATTGACAGTGCCCGCTTGCTCAATGCGCGGAGCGACCATGGCGACATAGGAATTGGTGTCTAAGGCATTGATGCTTGCGCCATTTTCGATGCGGATGAAGGATGCGCTGTCGGGTGTCCCGGTGAAGTCAATCGCAGAGGCACCGACCACAACGTCATTGGGATCGATCTGGCTGGTGCTTAGCAGCAGGCTGCCAATGTTGAATGTGGCGCTATTGCCAATGACAAGTCCGCCGGCGCTGTAAAACCAGACAGTCCCGCCTGTGATAGCGCTGCCGAAGATGTTCGAAGTAACGTTGCCGTCAATCCGAACGGCGCTGTCGAAACCCGGTGTTACGATGCGGTTGAGGACAGTGTAGTCACCCTGGCCGCTGGTGAATGTCAGGTTCTCGCCCGCATCTAAGAATGTGACTTCCGTGCCGGGAGCACCCGCGTCAAACGTCGTCCAGTCAATAATCGCGGAGGAGCCAAAAATGTTGACCGTATCACCCGCGGCTGAGGGTACGTAATCGACCTGCGCATCATCATAAGTCGCGCTTGCTGAAACCGAGATGCCGTTGGTCGTGGTCGTTGCTTGCGGTGTTGGCGAAGTTGGGCCTGTCGTTTGCGCAAGGGGCTGCGTCGGCGTGGCCGTGATAACCGGCGTTGCCGGCGCGCGGTTCACATTGATCGAAGGCTGCTCCGCAGGCGCCACACGGTTGGCACGCGTATTCGCTATGATCGGCGCACCACGTTGAGGGATAGAACGCGGAGCCCGGACCTGCTCAGGCGGCGCTCGGAAATTACTCGCGCCAGCCCGCACGCTCCCTTGAAAATCGCGCATCGTGATCTCAGCGCCAGGAGTGCTGATCCCGCCAGAAAGGCCGGGTCTCGCCTGAGCGTGCGCGGCAGAAGCGCCTGCCATCAGCGCAGCAGCGGCCGCCAGCGTCGATCCGGAGCGCAGCCAGTTAAGGCGCGAAGAACGTTTTTGATTGGTGCGTGTCATCATCATATCTCTCTCCCGCCGGCTCAATTGAACCACGGCTCAATCTGGACGGTAAGTGACAAGAGGCCGCGAATATCAGAGCGGCTGTTCTGGAAATTGGTGCGCTCAAGCGGAGCGGCGAATGTCAGGTCGAGCACCGCTTGGCGTCCGATCGTCGAGCGGAAACCCCAGCCTGCCGACATCAACCGGTCGCTGCCATTGGGCGTGTTGTTGAGCGAGACCTTGGCAAGGTCGAAAAAGATGAAAGGCTGGAATGCAAATCCATCGGGCGAGGATGGCGCGAGCGATCCGTAGAAAGCTTCAAACTGCGCGCCAAAGCCTTTGTCACCGATAATCGCACCCGGATCATAACCGCGCCCGACCGTAAAGTTGCCGCCCGAATATTGCTCATATCCCAGCAGTGGATCAGGCGAATATTGGAAGCGTGTTCGCGCTGAAACACCCAGCAATGGCGTCGGGCGATAGGTGATACCCGTTTCACCGCGCACCAAAAAGCCGCTTGGGTCGGCATCAAGTCTGCTTGGCGGAACGACGCCCGCGCCTGTGCAGTTTGCAAAAGCCGGCCCGCATGACGGGCTCGCACCCAATCCGCCAATCCCCTGGCGAAGCTCAAGCGAGGCGTAGTAGGAGACCTTAGGCTCCACCGCCGAATAGCCGCCACGACCATTGATGCTTGGCTCATCGCTGCCCCAATAATCGGCGCGTAAGAAGCCGACGCGCAAATCGTCTTTGGTGAAGTCGAGACCTGTGAAATCGACGCTTTGGCTTATGTATTCAGCGCCACCAGAAAGCGTCAGGTTCTGCGCCTGTGACCGGATCACCGGATAGCGCGCATAAGCCGACGCCACGACTGTCTCGGTTTCGAATACATTAGCGCCGGGAATATCCGGCTCTGTCAAAGCGAAAGTGCCAGCAACGCCAAAGGTCAGCCCTTCTGATCCCACGCGAAACTCGTGATGGCCTGAGACAACAAACTGTTCTTGAAACTCGAGCTCGGAATAGGCTGAGAGCATAGTCTCATCGCCAAGCCCGGTGAGACCATTGGCGCGCACTCGGACAAGCGCACCGCCACGGCCAATCGCTTGGGAGCCAAAGTTCTGCAGGTTGGCGTCGATCACGACCGGCTGGTTCACGACATCGAACACGCCGACCACATCACCCGGTTGGCCGCCTTGTTCGGCTGGCAGAGGCTGAAGCGTAAGGCGCACATCAAGCCCCGGCACATCGCGCGCGAGCAGCAAATAGCGCTCTGCATCTTTGGCATTAAAGACATCTTGCGAGGTCAGCTTGCCAAGATAATTCTGCAAGGTCGAAGCCGAACGCCCCGCATCGCCGCGCACCTGCACTTGGCGAACTCTCGCAAGGAGCACATCGAACTTCACCGCGCCTTCGCCAATTGTCTGAACCGGCACTTGCACCGCTGCAAGATACCCCTGCGCGCGCAAGATCGTCGCCGCGCGGTCGCGAATGTCGCATATGGTGGCGATAGAGATTTCCTGCCCCACATAATCCGCCCAGCTCGCCTCAAGAAGGCCCGCATCAATACCGCCAAGCCCCGCAAATTCCGCGCGGCTGAACGTGAAAGTCAGATCGGCAAATTGCGGCGCGGAGAGCGGGC
>JBCBHD010000339.1:0-3118 GCA_038526115.1 Pseudomonadota bacterium
CGGAAAATCGACGCTGATCAATATCCTGGCCGGGTTGGTCAACAAGACCAGCGGCAACGCGGAAATCTGGGGTTTCGACATTGATCAACAACGCCGCAATGCCAGTCGCGCAATTGGCATCGTCCCGCAGGAAATCGTATTCGACCCGTTTTTCACGCCCTATGAGGTGCTTCAAAATCAGGCCGGGTTCTACGGCATTCCGAGCAAAGACCGGCGCAGCGAGGAATTGCTCGCCGCCGTGCGATTATCCGACAAACGCAACGCCTATGCGCGGACTCTTTCGGGGGGAATGAAGCGCCGTCTGCTCGTGGCCAAAGCGATGGTCCATTCCCCGCCGATTCTGGTGCTTGATGAGCCGACGGCAGGGGTCGACGTGGAATTGCGGCGGCAATTGTGGGAGCTCGTGACCGAGATGAACCGCGAAGGCGTAACTGTTGTGCTCACAACGCATTACCTCGAAGAAGCCGAGGAACTGTGCGACGAGATCGCAATCATCAACCATGGCAAGCTGATCGCGCATAAGCCGACCCGCGAGTTGGTGGAGATGGCGCGGGAAAAGATCGTGGCAGTGACTGTCGCTGATGACCTGGGCTCTGCTCCTGAGCACGAAGCATTCTCCAAAGTTGAGCTGGCCGGAGAACGCGGCGTTGAAGTCACTTATGACAAGGACAAGCTCAATGCCGGGCAAGTTCTGGCAATCTTGCAAGACCAGGGCTTGACGGTGGAAGATGTGACCACTCGTGAAGCGGATCTGGAAGACGTGTTCGTGCAGTTGACGGGATCAGGCTAACGCCAAGTGGAGAGTGACAATGCGAACTTGTGTGCAGACATTAACAATGGGTGCGGCATGTTTGGCATTGATCGCGTGCGACGAACTGCCGGCGCAAGCCAACAGCGCTGAAAAGCTTTCAATGTCTGGCGTTCCCCGCGCAGAACAGCCCGCCGATTGCCCATCTGAGGGCGCTGCATTGCAAGTTCTTGGTAGCGGCGGCCCGATTGCCGAAGCCGCACGCGCCGGGACATCCTATCTCCTCTGGATCGATGGTGAGCCGCGTCTGCTGATTGATGCAGGCGCGGGAAGTTTTTTGCGTTTTGCGCAGGCGGGCGGAAAAATTGAAACGCTCGACGCGATCCTGCTGACCCATCTTCATGCCGACCATGCGGGCGATCTTGCGGGGATCCTTAACACCGGTGGGTTTGAAGGGCGGGCGGAGCCTTTGCCGGTGATCGGACCGGATGCGGCGCCGCGCTTTCCAGGAACGGCGGAGTTCCTGGCGCGGCTTGTCTCTAAGGAAGGCGGCGCATTTGCTTACAACGGCGGCTATCTGGACGGCACGGAAAACAAGCCCCAGCTAGAACCGCGTGATGTAGAGACTGCCGAAGGGGCCGCTGGCCCTACCGGCCTTGACGTCTCGAACGATTATTCGGTGATGGCGCATCCGGTCCATCATGGCCCTGTACCTGCGCTAGGGTACGTAGTCGAAGCGGCGGGCAAGAGCTTTGTCATCACAGGGGATCAGAGTGCACTCAGCGAGCGGTTTTTCGCCGATCTGACCGGATCGAAGCCTACAATCCTGTTTGCGCATCATGTGATCAATGGTGAGGCTGGACAACCCATTGGCTTGCACCGGACCCCGGCTGAAATTGGACAACTGGCTGGTGCACTGGCGCCGGGCCGATTGGTGCTGACGCACAATATGGAGCGGTCCCTGGGGCCGATTGAAAAGAGCCTTTCGGCCATAGGTCAAAGCTATTCGGGCGCTGTAAGCGTTGCGATGGATCTCGATTGCTACGCCCTTTGAAGGCGCCAATTCCCGCGTGAAACGCGCTCAATGTCTTTCTTGCAGTGCCGGCATTGGCCAACATAGCCTTTTGCCCCGCGCTCGACATTGCGGCGCAAGGGTGTGTGGTGCCCGGTTAGACAGCGGACAGAAGATATGACGGACATTCAGATGAGTCCTGACTTTTAGATGCTGGGTTCGAGTGGTGTTTTTTGGCGATCCGACGCGATCCGAACTCAGACCTTGAGCCTAACAGGCTGAAATCCATCTGCCTAGATGGTAATCCCCCGTTCCGGATGAGACCTGTCCCGGATGCGCTGCGGCCTTGCCCACGCATCGAATGCACGGCAAGGCCGCAGCCATGAATGAAACAGACAAGCATACGGAAACATCTCCAAAGCCTGATGCCTATGATGTGATCATAATCGGATCAGGTGCAGCGGGGCTGACAGCCGCACTGGAACTGGCAGAAAGCAAGCGCGTGCTGGTGTTGGCCAAGGGTTCGTTAACTGGCGGATCCACTGCGTGGGCGCAGGGAGGGATCGCTGCGGTTCTCGATGCGGGCGATACGTTTGAAAACCATGTGCGCGATACGATGGTTGCGGGTGCTGGCCTAAATGATCGCGAGACGGTGGAGTTCGTGATCGAGCGCGCGCCTGCCAGCATTGACCGGTTGGTTGAGCTCGGCGTGCCATTCAATCAGGATTCGGGCGACCTGCACCTTACACGTGAAGGTGGCCACTCCCATCGCAGGATCGTGCACGTCGACGATGCAACCGGTTGGGCGGTTCAGGAGGCGCTGCTCAAAGCCGCCAATGCCAATGCGAATATCACCATGCTGCCAGGTCGCACTTGCATCGATTTCATCACTGATCGCCACCGCGAGAAATTCTCGGCAGCGGGGCGGGTCTGGGGAGTCTACGCGCTCAACGAAGAAACGGGCCGGGTCGAACGCTATGTTGCGAAGGCGACCATTCTAGCGGCCGGTGGTGCTGGCCGGGTCTATCAGTTCTCAACCGCGCCCCGCGGTGCCACTGGTGATGGCATTGCGATGGCATGGCGAGCGGGTGCGCGCGTCTCCAACATGGAGATGATGCAGTTCCACCCGACTTGCCTTTACAATCTCGAAGTCAAGAACTTCCTCATCACCGAGGCGGTGCGCGGGGAAGGCGGACGGTTGTTCCATCCGGAAACCGGCCATCGCTTCATGGAGGAGTATGATCCTGAGCGAATGGAACTGGCCCCACGCGATGTCGTCGCACGCGCAATCGATGATCAGATAAAGCGCTTTGGCCTCGATTACGTGCATCTCGATATTAGCCATCAGCCGCCCGAAT
>JBCBHD010000340.1:0-3117 GCA_038526115.1 Pseudomonadota bacterium
TGCGCGTCGAACCACGCTCTTCTGGCAGTTCGATGACTATGGCCTGCCAGCCGATTGGCAGAATTCCAAACAGCCGCATCGCTCCGCGATACTCTCCTTCACACCATTGGTCGGGAAAGCGGTCTTTACCGAGGCGCTGAAAACGAACCAGTGGACTTGCGACATGGAGAAACAGCGCAGGGCGTAGAACCATCGACCAAATGAGCGAAGGTTCACAATCGAGATCAAGTTCGAACTCGAAAGAGTGCTGCACTTCAGTCGCCGAAATCCAGCGGGGCTTCTGCTCCGCCTTGCATCGGCACCGGTCCTCGAGGCGGCACGGCTGGCACTGGGATGCCCGATTCCGGGGGCTTGCGTCCGTGATTGCTCTTCAGCCGATTAAGGGCCTTACGCAAATGGACTATTTCCGCACGGATGTTGGTGCGCTCGATTGGGTTCTTTGTGACGTTGTACTTTGACTGCAAGTGATCGAGCTCTCGCTCGATGCGCTCCATGAGAATGCGGAGTTTTTCGTCTTCTGAACGCTTCTTTGCGCTGTCACGCCTATGAGCCTCGGCCTGATAGCGTCGCTCCATAGCAAGCGCCCGCCTCGCTTGAGCCCGGCGGTTTTCCCCGGCACCTCGCATAAGCTCTTCATAGCGTTTTTTGGAGTCGCGGGTTGGTTCACTCATAGGGGTGTCGTAACACACCAACACAGTCTGCGCCAGATTGAACTCCTTTGCTGGATCGTCAGACCATAAAGCTTTCACCGCAACCGCATGCGCCTTTGGCATTGGGGTTCTCGAATACGAACCCGGCGGTGAAATCATCCTCGACCCAATCCATTGTCGAGCCGACCAGATACAACACACTCGCACCATCAATGTAGAATGTGCCGCCCGGCGTTTCGATCTTCTCGTCGAACTTGGCCTCTTCGCTCACGTAATCGACGGAATAGGCGAGCCCGGAGCATCCCCGGCGCGGAGTCGAAAGTTTGACGCCAATGGCCTCTTCCGGAGCCTGGCTCATCAGATGCGCGACCCGTGCTTCGGCACCTTTTGTCAGGGTAACAGCTGCGGGGCGCTCTTTGATCGTAGTGCTCATCACAGCATCCCCAATTCCAGCCGCGCTTCATCAGTCATCTTTTCAGGGCTCCACGGCGGATCCCAGACAAGATTGACTTCAGCATCGCGAATTCCCGGCACCGATGATGCGCGCAACTCAACCTCACCCGGCATGGTTTCAGCAACGGGACAATGCGGCGTGGTCAGGGTCATGGTGATGGTGGCATCGGCGTCATCATCAACTTCGACCCCGTATATCAGGCCCAGATCGTAGATATTGACCGGAATTTCAGGATCGTAGATTTCTTTCAGCGCATCGACAACAGCAGCTTGCAGCTCGCTGCCTGCACCACCGACAGGGCCATCGGCAGGCTTTGCCGCGAGAAACCCTTCAAGATAGTCACGCTCGCGCTTCACGGGCGCCTTATCTTCGTCCGGGTCGACGGCGTCGGAGACACGCGCACGGGGTGGCTTGGTCGCTACCACGTCATCGTTCGGAGCAGGAGCAGCGACAAATTCTCGTTCTTCACTCGGCTTATTCATAGCCTCATGCCTTTCCAAAAATTCGGCGGGTTCGGGCGATACCATCGAGCAGCGCGTCGACATCGGCTTCAGTCGAATAAACGCCAAAGCTTGCGCGCGCAGTCGCAGGAACGCCGAGATAGTCCATCAGGGGTTGAGCACAATGGTGCCCTGCCCTGATTGCGACGTTGGCTTCGTCGAGAATCGTACCAAGATCGTGCGGATGGATGCCGTCGATCGCAAAGCTGACTATGCCCGCGCTGTCAGCAGGTCCGAACACTGTGACATCGTTCATAGCGGTGAGTTCGCGGCGCAGCTTGGCAACAAGTGCAGCTTCGGTTTCGTGAATTCGGTCAGGGCCGATCTTCGAAACGTAGTCGGCAGCGGCACCGAATGCGATTGCCTCAGCAATGGCTGGTGTACCCGCTTCGAACCGCTGCGGCGCAGGAGCGTAAGTGGTTCGCTCAAATGTGACGCGATCAATCATCGCTCCGCCACCTTCCCATGCGGGCATGGATTCGAGAATGCCTGATCTGGCCCACAGCGCGCCGATGCCGGTAGGCCCGTAAAGCTTGTGCGCTGAAAAGACATAGAAATCGCAATCAAGCGCCGCAACATCAACTGGCATATGCGGAGCGGACTGACAGCCATCCAGCAGCAGTTTCGCACCAACCTTGTGCGCCATTGCAGCTGCGCGAGGTGCGTCCAACACACTGCCGAGGACATTTGAGACATGGCCAAAAGCGACCAGCTTGTGCCGCTCGGTCAGCATCGCCTCAGCGGCATCAAGATCGATCTGATGGTCACTGCTGAGCGGGCAAACGTCGATTTCCGCACCAGTTGCTTCTGCCACCATCTGCCATGGAACGATGTTCGAATGATGCTCCAACTGCGAGAGCAGAATTCTGTCGCCTTGCTTGAGGTTGGCCCGGCCCCAACTGTTTGCCACGAGGTTTATCACCTCGGTCGCGCCGCGAGTGAAAACGATCTCTTCCTCGGTGCCGCCAAGAAACTCCGCAATCCGCCGCCGCGCTGCCTCATAGGCCAGAGTCATCTCTGCAGAGCGAGAATACACTCCGCGGTGGACGGTTGCATAATCTTCGCCAAGAGTGCGCGCCATCGCGTCGATTACAGCACGAGGCTTCTGCGCCGTCGCAGCGGTATCGAGATAATGCCAAGGTACGCCTTCCGGGGTTACGAGACCCGGAAAGTCAGCGCGCAGATCGCGATCAAGGCTGGCGACTGGGCTCAAGGGCAAACGTCCTTTTGCCATTGCCCGGCTTTGTCGCCGCGATAGCATTTGCGACGAATTCCAGCTTCCACAGCTTCCCAGCTCCCGGCACTGGCGCGCACGCCCAAGCGGAGTTGAATGCCTTTCACCGAATCGTCTCGGATCCCATCCACAGTGACCATCACAATCCGCATGGCGACATCGCTGGGATGTTCAACCTCGGCAAACTCGGCATCACGAGCCTTGATCCCGAAATCTCTGAGGTAGAATTCAGCCACATCACGCGGGTCGTCATAGGTGATTGCGTAGCGCTGTATCGGG
>JBCBHD010000341.1:0-3095 GCA_038526115.1 Pseudomonadota bacterium
CCCATGTCGTCCCTCCATTGTGTTGTTCCCGGCCAGAGTAGGGAATACAGGCTGAGTGTTCCAGTGAAATGACGTTAAACTTGAGAAAGCGACCAGAAAGCGAATGACCGAGATTTATGGAGCGATAACCGAGTTTTTCACATCGAATGTCAACATCGTGCTGGCGCTGGTGATGCTGGCCGCCTTTGCCCTTGCGATCGGGGCGTTCTTTCTCTGGCGCAAGACTGGCGCGGTCGAAAAACCAGTTCTGATGATTGTGCTCGCGTTGGTAGCGGTTGTGAACGTCCTCATCTGGACAGTTCCCACATCAAGCGGAGAGACACCCCTTGATCGGGCGGAATCGGTACGGTGAGAGGCCGAAGCACGCTAGCGCTCCGGCCTCATGTGTAGTCTGCTTGTTGCCCCTATTCCGGGATCTGCCAGTTCACAGAACTGCTGAAGGTCCCAGCCACTTTGGCACCGGAACTGTCGCGCGCCGGCTCGAAACGGGCTCTGCGAGTGATCAGGCGGCAGGTCGCTATATCGAGCGCGGAGTGTCCGGTTGAACCGACCACTTCACAATTGCTCACCCGGCCAGAAGCGCTAATTTCGAGATTGAACCGGGCGACGCCTTCGCGTCCCTCTCGGATCCAGCGCGTCTTGTAATCACGATCTGTGATCCAACCACCTGGCGCATTGCGTGGGGATGCCGCGATCGGATCGGGTAGTGGCGGGGCCGGGGGCTCCACTCCAAGACCTTCACCGCCAACTTCTATCGGAAGTGTCGGAAGCAGTTCATTGCCGATGGTAGGCAGCGGCCCCACATCAATTTCCGGTCCTGGGGTCCATTCAAAGGGCGTGTCAGGGGCGGTCACGACCGATGGGGCTGGGGCCGGCGTAGCCGGCTTTGGCTCCACTGCCGGGTCAAGTTCAGGAGGAGGAGGTATGATCTTGGGCTCGTCCTTCACATCCCAAGTGGTCAAGTCCTTCTGAGGATCGTCGAGAACAACGGTTACTGCCAATCCGGCAACCAGAATGGCACCGAAAGCGGCTGGCACGCCCAGCGCGCCAAGCATCGCTGCGGGGTTGGGTCTTCGAGATGATGCGACATAGTTCATAGGGCTTTTCCTCTCCTCAATCGTCACGGGAGCGAAAGCCAGACTGAGCGTTCCAACTGGCCCCGCTCAGTGGCAATGATGCAACATATCATCAGCATTGCAAGAAGTATCGAGTTGCGCTTCGCGACTGGTCTGCGAATGCAACTGATTGGATTTGTGTAAGAATATTTCGTTTCGGGGGAGCTGTCAGCGTTTCCGCACGCTCTGCGGCGTGCGGAAAACAGGGGCGTTCAAAGGACCCTTAGCTCACTTGATTGGACAGTCAGGAGACAGACGGAAATCGAGATAATTGTCCACTGACGCCATCATCTCTTCCATCTCATTTTCGAAGAAATGGTTGGCGCGGGGGATTTCGTCATGATGGATGGTGATGTGCTTTTGAGTGCGCAGCTTGTCGACGAGCTTCTGCACCGCGCTCGGCTGAACCACAGTATCTGCCGCACCTTGCACGAAGATGCCGCTTGCCGGGCACGGCGCGAGGAAGCTGAAATCGTACATGTTGGCTGGCGGTGCGACTGAGATGAATCCACGCACTTCGGGGCGCCGCATCAGCAATTGCATGCCAATCAAGGCGCCAAACGAATAGCCCGCGACCCACGTGGTCTGGGCTTCGGGGTGGATCGATTGCACCCAGTCAAGCGCGCTTGCCGCGTCGGACAATTCGCCAATGCCGCTATCAAAACTGCCTTGGCTGCGGCCAACGCCGCGAAAATTGAAGCGCAGTGTCGCAAATCCGCGATCGGTGAAGGTCTTGTATAGCCGCTGCACAATCCGGTCATTCATCGTACCACCACCTTCAGGGTGGGGATGAAGAATCATCGCCACAGGTGCACGCGGGCGAGGCGGAGGAGAGAAACGGCCTTCGAGGCGGCCTTCAGGACCGGGAAAAATGACAGATGGCATGAATGAACCTTGTTGGAATGGATGGCGCGAAGAGCCGACTGGCACCTGCGGACGCGAGCTCTATATACGAGTCGCATTCCATTCCGCAATTTTTTAAGAATCGTTCTCATTAAGACGCGAATTTACCTCGACCACGCCGCCACTTCGCCCCTGCGCCCCGAAGCGCATGCGGCGATGGAGGAAGGCTTTGCGCTATGGGCAAACCCTTCCTCACCGCATGCAGAAGGGCGCAAGGCGCGGTCGGCGCTTGAAGATGCGCGTGAACGGATCAAGGCGGCGCTGGGCTGGGACGGAGAAGTAATCTTCACAAGCGGTGCGAGCGAAAGTGCCGAACGTGTGTTCGACTACACCGATGTGCTTTTCAAATTCGCTAGTGCGATCGAGCATGATGCTGTTCATCACCACTCTGAGTATAGCGAATGTGAGGAAGTTCCGGTCCTCGACGGTGGCATGGTTGATTTGATCTGGCTTCAGCAAAAGCTTGCTCCAGCCAAGCATGACCACTTCCAACCGGCCCGATCACTTGTCGCCCTGCAGCAAGTCAATTCCGAAACCGGTACGATACAACAAACCGTCAACGCGTACGCCTTGACGCAAGAACGTGGGGGTTTTTTGTTGGCTGATTGCTCGCAAAGCGTCGGCAAATTGCCTCTGCCCGAATGCGACATGGCGATTTTTTCCGCTCATAAGTTTGGCGGGCCGATCGGTGTCGGAGCGTTGCTGGTCAAGGATTTCAATATGCTCAAAGCTTCAGGCGGGCATGAGCGTGGATATCGTCGTGGAACGGAAAACCTGCCTGGTGCCTTGGGAATGGCCGCTGCGCTGGAGGCGGCCGATTGGCAGACTAGCAGTCAGGAACGCGCCAAGTTTGCAAAAAGGCTTGTCGACGACAGGTTGGCGATAGGGAACTGCGTTGATCATATAATCGCGCTCACCCACCCAACTCTGAGCGCACAGGCTCTTCTGATCCGTTTGGATGCCATGGGCTTCGCGGTTTCGGCTGGCAGCGCCTGTTCGTCAGGCACGCTCAAGAAGAGCCGGGTGCTTGATGCCTTTGGCGTGCCAGATGACGTCGCCTCCCGCACTATCCGCGTT
>JBCBHD010000342.1:0-3093 GCA_038526115.1 Pseudomonadota bacterium
CCACTCTTTCCAGCCAGCATCCAGCCATGGTGCATTCGCTCGCCTGACAACGCTGGGCTCGCGTCGTGCGATAATCATCAGCCCCGCTGATGATATGGAAGCCAGTGCCTCCAACGCGTTGCTCAAAAGCCTTGAAGAGCCACCGCAGGGCACGTTCTTCATGCTTGTGACCCATCGTCCTTCACGGCTTTTGCCGACAATTCGATCACGCTGCCGGGTGCTCCGCTTCCCGGTCCTAAATCGTGAGCAATTGAGTACAATGCTTGCTGCTTCGGACACGGCACATGATCCGTCAGCCCGAGACGCGGCAATTGAGGCAGCAGGCGGATCCTTTGGGGCCGCTTTGGGCTTCATCGAACAGGATCTGGGATCGGTGGCCTCGCTTGTTCGGGCCATTCTTACTGAAGGCGATACCGGGCTTTCAGCGAGGTCGGAATTGTCGCGTGTGATTGGGGCAAGAGCGGATCGTGCACGTTTGCAGGCCGTGCTGGACTTGGCTCAGGCGATGGTTGCTGATGCTGCCAAGACTACACAGTCTGCTTATCAACGCGGAAAATTGATTGATGCGCATCAGGAGCTTGTAAAGCTGGCAGCTCAAGCACCAAGCTACAACTTCGACACAGGTTTGCTGACGCTCGAAATCGGCACCTTGCTTGTAAATGCCAGCGCGGCTAGCGAACCGGCCCATGGCTGAGCCTTATTACATCACCACCGCAATCAGTTATCCTAACGGCCGTCCGCATATCGGGCATGCCTATGAAGCGATAGCAGCCGATGTGATCGCGCGGTTTCACCGCCTTCAAGGCAAAGACGTGCGGTTTCAGACAGGCACTGACGAACACGGCCTGAAAATGGCTCGCAAAGCCGAAGAACAGGGCCTGACCGCGCGCGAACTGGCTGACGAAATGTCCGGTTATTTCCGTGATATGTGCGATGCTTTGAACGTCAGCTATGATCGTTTCATCCGCACGGTAGAACCAGATCATCACGCAGCGAGCCAGGCCATATGGCAGCGGATGGAGGCAGCGGGTGATCTGTACCTTGATCGCTATGAGGGATGGTACTCGGTCCGCGACGAAGCCTATTACGACGAGAGTGAACTGGTTGATGGGGAAGGGGAGACCAAGCTCTCACCCCAAGGTACGCCTGTTGAGTGGACAGTGGAGGAAAGCTGGTTCTTCCGTCTTTCCAATTATCAAGACCGATTGCTGGAACTGCTGAAAGAGCCGGGCTTCCTTGAGCCAGCCAGTCGCCGCAATGAGATGATTGCTTTCGTCGAGCAGGGGCTGCGCGACCTTTCGGTTAGCCGGACCAGCTTCGATTGGGGTGTGAAGGTACCCGGATCAGACAATCACGTGATGTATGTGTGGGTTGACGCATTGACCAACTACCTGACCGGGCTTGGTTTTCCTGATCAGACTGAAAGCATGGACAAGTTTTGGCCCGCCGATCTGCATTTGATTGGCAAGGATATCGTGCGGTTTCACACGATCTACTGGCCGGCCTTTCTGATGAGTGCCGAGCTGCCGCTGCCAAAGCAGGTGTTTGGACACGGATTCCTGCTCGCTCGCAGCGGCGAGAAAATGAGCAAGAGCGCCGGCGATGTGATTGATCCGCAGGAACTGGCCGAGACTTTCGGTGTTGATACGCTTCGCTACTTCCTACTGAGAGAAGTCGCTTTCGGCAAAGACGGAAGCTATTCGGCTGAGGCCATCGTTGAACGCTCAAATGGCGAACTGGGCAATGCGTTCGGCAACCTTGCGCAGCGCACGCTCGGCTTCATTGCCAAGAATTGCGATGGCAGCCTCCCGCAGATCTTTGGTCACACCGAGGCCGACAACGCTCTGTTCGAAACGGTTGATAATGCCATCAACTCTGAGATTCCCTCACATTTCGAGAAGCTCGCATTGCAACAGGGCGTAGAGGCCTGGTTGCAAGCCGTGTTTGCCTGCAACGCCTATATCGATTCTGAAGCGCCTTGGACCCTTCGCAAGACCGATCCGGAACGGATGCAAACTGTGCTTGCAACACTGTACATCTGCATTGCGCAACTTGCGGTTGCGATCCAACCCGTCATTCCTGGAAGTTCAACCCGGCTCTTGGAAGCGATGGGCATAGCAGCTGAGCACCGAACCTATGCCGGAATTCGCGGGCATTGGTATTCCCCGCTGGCCGAAAGCGAGTTTCGCATCTCTGCGCCCAAACCCTTGTTTCCCCGCCTGGAATTACCAGAGTCCGAGTGATGTTGATCGATAGCCATTGCCATCTCGAATACAAAGGCCTGGTCGAAGACCAACACGGCGTCTTGAACCGCGCGCGAGAGGCTGGGGTAGGGGCCTTTCTCAATATTTCGACCAAGCAAAGCGAGTGGGAACAGGTTGTCGCCACAGCCACCCGTGAGATCGATGTTTTCGCGAGCGTCGGCATTCATCCGCATGAAGCTGATGGTCACGAAGACCTTGGGCGCGGTGTCTTGCTGGCGGCGACTGAGAACCCGCGTGTCATCGGGATCGGAGAAACTGGTCTCGACTATTATTACGAGCATTCAGACCGAGACACGCAAGCGAAGTTGTTCCGCATGCATATTGACGTGGCTCGCGAAACCGGTTTGCCGGTAATTATCCATACGCGGGACGCCGAAGAAGACACGTTCGAAATCTTGAGCGAAGAAATGGAGAAGGGTGCTTTCCCAGCGCTGATCCATTGTTTCACGGCATCTGCAGATTTCGGTCGCAAAGTGCTTGATCTGGGGCTCACGATATCACTCTCCGGGATCGTGACTTTCAAGAATGCCAAGGAATTGCAAGAGGTTGCAAAGCAAGTTCCAAAGGATCGACTCCTAGTCGAGACAGACAGTCCGTTCCTCGCTCCGGTTCCACATCGTGGGCGACCTTGCGAGCCTGCTTTTGTGGCCGACACAGCACGATTTGTGGCAGATTTGCGAGAGACCGAAGTCGATAGCTTGGCTGATCAGACGACAGAGAATTTCACCTCGCTCTTTAGCAAGGCTATGTTGTGAAGGTTATCCTGCTAGGCTCGGGAACATCCACTGGAGTTCCTCGCGTCGGCGGTCCAGATGGCACAGGTGACTGG
>JBCBHD010000343.1:0-3079 GCA_038526115.1 Pseudomonadota bacterium
AACATCGGCCACTTCGACAGCGAGATCCAGATTTCGGCGCTCGACAATTACGAGTGGAAGGAAATCAAGGACGGCACCGATATGGTGACGTTCCCGGATGGCAAGTCAATCCTGGTTCTGGCCAAGGGCCGTCTCGTGAACCTCGGCTGTGCCACCGGTCACCCGAGCTTCGTGATGAGCGCCAGCTTCACAAACCAGACGCTTGCGCAGATCGAACTGTTCACCAAGTCCGACGAGTACGAGAACGATGTGTATGTCCTGCCAAAGCATCTCGACGAGAAGGTCGCTGCGCTGCACCTTGAAAAGCTGGGCGTAGAGCTCAGCAAGCTCAGCCAGAAGCAGGCCGATTATATCGGTGTTCCGCAGAATGGCCCGTTCAAGCCGGATCACTACCGCTATTGATCGCCATCCGACTTCCGGAGACTAACACAAAGCCCCCGCATTTGCGGGGGCTTTCTCGTAGCTGCACGTTGCATCACGCTCGTGTGCCGCATAGCTGTCTGGCATGGAATTTACGCCAACTGTTCTAGCCATTCTTGGCCTGTTGCTCGCCGCATGGACGGTGGGTGCGGCAGTTGTAATGCTGCGCGCAAATGCCAACGCCCGGCGAATGAAGTCTCTGCGGACATCGCTGAAGCGGATGCAACACATGCTCGAAGTCGCACCTGCGGTGCCGATGCTTGTTCGTGTGGATGGAAAGATTGAATCGTCAGATCGTCTTGCTCGCTGGCTTGGGTTTGAAACCATGCCGGAATTCCTCAGCGAACTGGATGGCGGCGACGAGATTGGTCTGACCAAAGAGCAGCTCGAAGATCTTTCCGAAAAGGTTCGGCTTACCCAAAAAAGCGCAGCGCCTTTCGAACTTGCAATTACGCCGCCGGGGTCTGGCCGCAGTTTGGCGCTTCAAGGGGCGTTGGCCGATCCCCAGGTTTCGCCTGGCGGCGCAGCGTTGGTGTGGGTGTTCGACTTTTCCGAGAGTGAAGACGAGCTCTCTCGTCTGCGCAATGCCACCTTGCGCGCCGAAAGCGATTTTGCAGCGTTGATTGGCCTTATTGAAGCGGCACCCGTCCCAATGTGGTTCCGCGGGCAAGACATGCGCTTGCAGCTGGTGAATCAGGCCTATGTTGATGCAGTAGGAGCAGCGAGTTCGGAAATTGTAGTCAAGGAGCAGATTGAGCTACTTGAACCCGAAGATGGCAGCTCTCCGGCTGAGATTGCACGCGCCAGCCTGGAAGCGCAGGAAAAGTCTGAGCGGATTGTTGCTGCAACGGTTCTGGGCGCACGCCGCAGCTTGCGGGTCAGCGATTTGCCGCTCGGCAAGGACGGTGTGGCTGGATACGCGATCGATATTGAAGAACAACAGCAGGAACGCCGCGAATTCCGAGCCTATCGAGACGCGCAGCGAGCCATGCTCGATCAGCTTTCCGTAGGAGTCGCGCAATTCGACAAAGATGAGCACCTGATCTTTGCCAACCGTCCCTTCCGGCGAACATTCGAAGTTTCGAAAGAACTGGTCGACGAACGCGTTTCCTTTGAACGGTTTCTTGCTGATGCGCGAGAGAAGGGGAAAACCCCTGAAGTGCGTGACTTCCCCGAATGGCGGCGCGAGCATGTCGAATGGTTCGGATTGCCTGACAATCAGGAAGAAGCCTGGCCGCTTCCCGGCGGCACACATCTGCGGATCGT
This sequence comes from Pseudomonadota bacterium, assembly GCA_038526115.1. Lineage (GTDB taxonomy): Bacteria > Pseudomonadota > Alphaproteobacteria > Sphingomonadales > Sphingomonadaceae > Erythrobacter. Next base: position 1,687 of record JBCBHD010000343.1, read on the forward strand.
TGCGCAACCGATGCCGGACGGCGGGTTGGTAATGATTGCAGAGGATCGCACCGAAAGCCTCGCTCTTTCCGCCACTCGCGATACGCTGTTGCGCACTCGCACAGCTACGCTCGACAGTCTGTTTGAAGCGCTGGCTATCTTTGCACCAGATGGTTCGGTTCAGTTGTGGAATCGCAGCTTTGCCGGGACATGGGGGCTTCCACCGGAGTTTCTCGATACGCACCCTAGCGCCGATGGCTTGCTGAAAGCGATCGGGAAGAATTTGAAGAAGCCGCGAGAAGCAGCGCAGATTGGAGCGACTGTCCGTGCCGCGACGCTGGATCGACGAGAGAAAGGGGGGAGGGTCGAACTGACCGATGGCCGTACTCTCGAATTCGCCGGAGTGCCGCTGCCAGATGGCAATGGCCTGCTGACCGTGCTTGATATCACCGATTCCCAGAAGGCTGAAAAAGCTCTGCGCGAGCGTGCCGTAGCGCTCGAGGAAGCCGATGCTGTCAAAGCACGGTTTCTTGCCAACATGTCTTATGAGTTCAGGACACCGCTAACGACCATTGGTGGCTATGCTGAATTGTTGAAGAGCGGTGCTGCCGGCAACATCGGTGAGCAGGGTGATGAGTATGTCGATGCTATTCTCGCCTCTGTTGAGCGCTTGACGGATCAGGTCGAAAACGTGCTCGACTTGTCGCAAAGCGAAGCGGGCTTGCTCCCCATCACGAAGGAAGAGATCGACCTTTTGGGCTTCCTTACCAAGATCGTGCGCGAGCGGGAGCAAGCGATCATCGATGCAAGGCTGGGCCTCGACCTCAAGGGCAAACGTGGCCGCAGGGTTCAAGCAGATCCGCGCCAGTTGGGCCGTGCGGTGGGCGCCCTTCTCGACAATGCAATTTCAGGTACGTCGGAAGAGGGCAAAATCCTGATCGAGATTCTGACACCCGAAGACGTGGCCGAGTGGAGTGCGGCGTTTGTGATATCCGACAATGGTCAGGGCATGAGTGCTGAAGAACTGACACGCGCCTTAGATGGCCAACGCATTGGTGAGGATGGAGAACTGGAGAAGCGGCAAGGGCTGGGCATCCCGCTCGCGCAGCAACTGATCGAGGCTCATGGCGGCAAGCTGGAATTGTCTAGCGAGCAAGGCATCGGCACGGCAGCGATTATTTACTTGCCGTGACCCGTCTTGAACTGCCTGATCTTGCCGCGATGGAGCGCTTTGGCGCAGCGATTGCCGCACAGTTACGAGCGGGAGATGTTGTAGCTTTGACAGGTGGGCTGGGCGCTGGAAAAACAACTTTGGCGCGAGCGATTATCGGAGCGCTTGGCTTTCAGGATGAAGTGCCTTCCCCGACCTTCACAATCATCGAGACCTACGATGCGCCTCCGCTTTCTTTGCCCG
>JBCBHD010000344.1:0-3062 GCA_038526115.1 Pseudomonadota bacterium
GAATTCAGCCACATCACGCGGGTCGTCATAGGTGATTGCGTAGCGCTGTATCGGGTTAAAGGCACTCGCTGGCGGCGCCTCGGCCGACTCGGCGTCCGACGCCGTCAGCGACGTTGCACCTCCCATAAGAACTGCTGCCGCTGAAAATGTCGCAAACAGATACTTTTTCATGATCCCATTCTCCCTTCCAAAGCCCCAAGCGCCGCTTCAAGCAGCTCTTCACGTTTCGCTTCGTCCCCAAGCGATACGAACGCATCCCCAATGAATGCCTGCACCAGCAATCGTTGCGCCTGTTCGGGCGCGATCCCGCGCGCAGCCATATAAAAGCGGGCATTCTCATCAGGCTCGCCGACCGTCGCTCCATGAGCGCATTTCACATCGTCAGCGAAGATTTCCAATTGCGGCACAGCGTTCGCGCTTGCCCCAGCCTCAAGCAGCAGGCCTTTGAAATCCTGCGCAGCGTCAGTCTTTTGCGCATGGCGCGCGACTTTAATCTCGCCCAGGAAGTTTCCGGTGCCTGTGTCCCAATGAACGCTACGAACCGTTTGATTGCTCGTCGCTTCGGGCTCTGCATGAACCACTTGTGTCACGAATTCCCGCGTTGCATCGCCGCCGCCGATCGTGACACCGCCAAATTCAAAGTGAGCGCCGCGACCCATTTGCACTTCGACTTCGACACGCGTGTAGTCGGTTCCGACATTCGTGACGAACAGCTCAGCACGCGCTCCTGCGCCCAGTATCAAACGAATGCGTTGCAATTCTGGCTCAGTTCTGCCCACAACCATCGTGTGCAGGCGGGTTTCACCATTAGCCAACGAAATGTCCTGCCAAGCGCCCAGCGCATCCGCGCCAAGGCGCTCCAATGCCGCAATATCGGCATAGCGCCAGGCTTCATCGCGCTTTGTTGGCAGAGTGGCCGTATCAGGCATCGGCAAGGCTTTCTCTCACAAGGGCATCGTAACCCTCTTCTTCGAGCCGCAAGGCCAGTTCGGGGCCACCCGTCTGGATAATGCGTCCGTCAGCCAGAACGCTCACGCGATCGGGCTTCACCACGTCAAGCAGCCGTTGATAGTGGGTGATCAAAAGCACGCCCTTATCCGGTGTGCGCATAATCGAATTGATGCCCTCACCCACAATCCGCAGGGCATCGATATCGAGGCCGCTATCCGTTTCATCCAGAACCGCAAAAGCTGGATCAAGAATGCCCATCTGCACCATTTCAGCGCGCTTCTTCTCCCCACCGGAAAAGCCGACATTCACCTGCCGCTTGAGCATTTCCATGTCCATCTTGAGCAGCGCGGCCTTGTCTTTCGCAAGCTTCAGGAACTCGCCGCCCGACAGCGGCTCTTCGCCGCGCGCCTTTCGCTGTGAATTGAGCGCTTCACGCAGGAACTGAACATTGGACACGCCCGGAATTTCGACCGGATACTGGAAACCCAGAAAAAGACCGGCCGCCGCTCGCTCATGCGGATCGAGATCAAGCAGATCCTGACCGCGAAATTCGACCGATCCGGCGGTTATCTCATATCCAGGCTTCCCACCCAGCGCATGCGCCAAGGTGGACTTGCCAGCACCGTTGGGACCCATAATCGCGTGAACTTCGCCGGCTGCAATTTCCAGCGAAAGCCCTTTCAGGATCGCCTTGCTGCCACTGGGGCCTTCAACTTCTGTATGGAGACTATCAATCTTGAGCACTGGTGGCTTCCGTTACTGTTTCGGCCTTGGCCTCATCTATGCTGCGATCCAGAATCCGGCCTTCTGGGCGGTTTTCTGAATAATTCTGCTGCCGGGCTTCGGCGCGTTGCAAACGTTGTGTGAACTGATCATCAAGATCGCGACCACGTGCGACATGGATCCGGCCAATATTGGTGAAAAGCTGATCGAGATCCTGCTCACTGATCGTCGTTTTGGTGTTCGCCATCGCTTCGATAGCTTCAGCCTTGGATTCTTCCGCCACTTCGGAGCAGCGTGGCAGATCCGCACGATGCTGCATTTCGAAATCAGCCTTGCCGCGGACCATTCGGTTCGAACTGCCGAGGCAATTGCGATAGGCAATGACCTGCGGCTGGATGACGCGGGGGTATTCGACCGTCCAAGTTTCAGGATCGTCGTTTTTGATGGCAATGGCCGTTTCGGTTGCGCCCTGAAGGCTCAAGGGCAGGCTCATGGCGAGCGCAAGTGCAGTGCTGATCATTATTCAGTCCCCGTTTTGATCGTGTGTTTCTGCCTGAACTGGTTGGGTATCATAATCGCGAGCCCTGCGGCTCGCTTGTTTGTCGGCAATGCGCTGTCGCATGCCGGCGGTGATGCGTTCGAGCACACCATCCATATTATCGAGCACTTCGCTAGCCCTGATTCGCATCACCTTGATGCCCACCGCCTCCAGGCTCTTGTCGCGACGCGACGCGAGTTGCTCATTGTCGCCTTCCTCAAAAATGTCGACCGCCATGCCAAGTGAGTGGCAGTTAAAGTCTACAATCGCGCTGCCAACCACGGCATGACGCTTGAAGGTGTGCCGCCCAAGATTGGCCTTGGCGAACCGCGCTGCGAGCGCCTTGTGCGCGTCTGACGAGAACCTCCGTCGCTCGCGCGCTTGCGAATGCAACTCGTCGAGGCGCGACTCAGAAATCTTCCAACCACGGCCCTTTTTGTTGAGAGTCGCTGCGACGCTCTCGCCGCTGGACGAAGTGCGGATGCCAAGGGTCTTGCGGACGGTCATCGGCTAGGCTTCAAACCGGCTTACAAACTTGCATGCCAAGTGGACGCCACTGATCGAGTTCTGAAAGTCACCCTTCGCTTGTGCGTGATGCGAAACACCGACTACGGTAAGAAGATACTGCTGGTCGTCCTCATCAACCACCACATCCTCGCCAACGCGCGGAACAGCAGCAAACTCGTGATGGGAAGCAACTAGCAGCTCGCCATTCTCATCATTCGACTGAACAAAAATCTGGATCATCACCCCACGCTCCCCTCAAGCGAAATCGCCAGCAGCTTTTGCGCTTCCACCGCAAACTCCATCGGCAGCTCTTTCAGCACATCCTTGGCAAAGCCGTTGACGA
>JBCBHD010000345.1:0-3058 GCA_038526115.1 Pseudomonadota bacterium
CGCTGATCGCCGAACTACAGGCCGCCGACACCATCGTGATCTCCACTCCGATCTACAATTTCGGCGTGCCGGCTGTCCTCAAGGCGTGGGCCGATCTGGTCGCTCGCGCTGGCACCACCTTCAAATACACCGAGAACGGACCGGTCGGTCTGCTCGAAGGCAAGAAAGCTTATATCGCTGCCGCCTCTGGTGGAACGCCGGTTGGATCGGACATGGACTTCATGACCAGTTGGCTCACCTTCTTCCTCGGCTTCATCGGCATAAAAGATGTCGAGATCATCGCTGCCGACGGTATCATGGGCGCAGACGGTGAAGCGAAGATCGAGGCCGCGAGGGCGAGAGCAGAAAAACTCTCAGCCTAAAGCAGGTTTGCCGCACTCAAGAGAGCCGGAGCATAATCGAATGCTCCGGCTCTTTACGTTACAAGTCGGGCAGGCTCTCTCGCAATTCTTCAAGCCACACATCGGCCACCGCATCGCTGGGGGCGCGCCAGTCTCCGCGTGGGGATAGCGCCCCACCCGAGCTGACTTTGGGGCCGTTGGGCAAGGCGCTGCGCTTGAATTGCGAGAAGCCAAAGAAGCGTTTCAGGAATTTCTCAAGCCATCCCGCAATTTCTGAAAGCTCGTACTGGTTCTTGCGTTCTTCTGGGAAACCTGCGGGCCAGAGTCCTTCTTTCGCTTCCCTCCAAGCGTGATAGGCTAGGAACGCCACTTTGCTCGGCCGCTGGCCATATCGGATGATGTGGTGAAGGAAGAAATCATTGAGCTCATACGGGCCGATGATGCTCTCGGTCGACTGGAGCTCGCCATCTGCGCCAGCAGGGACCAGTTCAGGCGAAATCTCGGTATCGAGCACCGCGCCCAGCACCTTGCCGCATGCATCCGAGAACTGCTCGGTCTGGATCGACCAGCGGATCAGATATTGGATCAGCGTCTTGGGAACGCCCGCATTCACGCCGTAGTGGCTCATGTGATCGCCGACGCCATAGGTGCACCAGCCAAGTGCAAGCTCGGACAGATCGCCGGTGCCGACCACAAACCCGCCGTGCTGCCCGGCCAGCCGGAACAGGTAATCGGTGCGAAGGCCAGCCTGCACATTTTCAAACGTCACATCATGGACCGGCTCACCTTTGGCAAAGGGGTGGCCCATATCCTCCAGCATCCGGTTCGCTGCCGGTTTGATGTCGATCTCCTCGGCGGTGATCTCCATCGCTTCCATCAGCTTCCAGGCGTTTGACTTTGTGTGATCGGACGTCGCGAAGCCCGGCATCGTGTAGCCACGAATGATGCTGCGGGGCAGGCCGAGCCGGTCGCATGCCTTGGCTGCGACGATCAGCGCGTGCGTGCTGTCGAGCCCGCCAGAGATGCCAATCACCAGCGATTTGGCGTGCGTTGCGTTGATCCGGCGCATCAATGCATCGACCTGAATGTTGAACGCTTCGTAGCAATCTTCATCGAGCGTTTTCGGGTCACCGGGGACGAAGGGGAATCGGCGGATCGGGCGCTTCAAACCAACATCGCCTTCGGCATAGGCATGGTCGAATACAATTCGGCGGAAGCTGTCTTCGGGCCGACCGTGCGCTTCGGCCGCGTCAGCGAAAGTCTGATTCCGCATCCGCTCACCGGCAATCCTATCTGTGTCGATATCAACCACGCACAGTTCCGGGTCGAGATCGAATCGCGTGCTTTCAGCCAGCAGGTCACCCATCTCATACACCACGCCCTGCCCGTCCCATGCGAGATCGGTTGTGCTCTCTCCATGCCCGCTGGCCGAATAGACATAGGCGCAGATCGAACGCGACGCGCTGGAGCGGCAATGCAAATGGCGATCATCAGCCCGGCCAATCGTTATTGGCGAAGCGGACAGGTTGCACAGGATTTGCGCTCCAGCGAGCGCAGCCAGCGTGCCGGGCGGGTTCGGTGCCCAGAAATCTTCGCAAATTTCAACGCCGAAGGTGAAGCCCGGCAAGTTGGAGGCGGCGAAGACCATGTCGGTTCCGAAAGGCACCTCTTCACCGTTTACGCCGATCCATAGATCCTGACATTCCCGGCCATGCGCGAAGTACCGTTTCTCATAAAACTCTCGGTAATTCGGCAGGTAGCTTTTCGGGATAATACCCAGCAGCTCGCCGCCTGCAATCACCAACGCGCAATTGTAGAGCTTGCCTGTGCGGCGCAGCGGTGCACCTATTACCAGCACCGGATGCAAATCCTTCGACGCCTCGACAACTTCGCCGATCGCGCGCTCGACCCGATCGAGCAGAGCGTTTTGCAGGTGCAAATCGTCAATCGCGTAGGAGGACAGGCAGAGCTCTGGATAGACCACCAGATCGACGTTCTGCTCATGCGCCTTTTGCGCCTCGGACAGCACGCCTTTGGTGTTGTAGGCGACGTCACCTGTCCGCGAACACGGGGTCGCCGTCGCCACCCGGACAAAACCGTGCGCGTGCATGTCATAGAAAGCGTGCGTGTTGGCGGCCATAAATGCCAAGCTCCCGAAAAGCGCATGTTGCGCTGCACTTAGCGACTAACCGCCCGACTTCCTAGTGATGCCGCCATTGCGCCGCACGCGACACCAAGCTGCGCTTTATCGCTGGCAGCGAAAGCTTGCCTGTCGCAAGGTTGCTTCGAACGCATCAAAGCGCCACTTCACGCTGCAAGGTTCAACAGGGTTCAAACGACATTCCCCTCCAACCAAGGAGAAACAACTATGGCCGATCCCACCTACACCCCGCCCGAAGTCTGGAGCGCCGACACCGAATCCGGTGGCCGCTTCGCCAATATCAACCGCCCAACTTCCGGTGCTCGCGAAGAGAAAGCGTTGCCCGAAGGCAAAAACCCATTCCAGCTGCACTCACTCGCCACACCCAATGGGGTAAAGGTCACCGTGATGCTCGAAGAGTTGCTCGAAAAAGGCCATTCAGGCGCGGAGTATGACGCTTACACGGTGAATATCGGCGAAGGTCAGCAATTCACCAGCGGTTTTGTCGACATCAATCCAAACTCGAAGATCCCTGCATTGGTCGACAAAAGCGGCGACACACCATTCCGAATCTTCG
>JBCBHD010000346.1:0-3036 GCA_038526115.1 Pseudomonadota bacterium
GTTCACGGAAACAAGCTGGGCGGCCGTTATGATGGGTCAGGGAATTCCCATGCAGGCTCACAATCCGATGGCCGATGCGCTGGACACGCCTAAAACACGCAAGGAAGTGGATGAAATGGAGCAGTCGATCCGCTTTCTCGTACAGCACATGCCAGGCCACGGGGAGTATCTTGCCAATTACTGCCCGGCCAAGGCCGCGTGATGCGTACAGATCGAGCCGCGTGAAGATCATCAAACACTCACAGGTGTAAGCCCAGCACGACACTCAGTCGTAGATATTGCCGGAACTTTCACCAAATAGCGTTGTTAACGTTCTCAAAATTGGCTGTCCAAAGCCATTGCAGAGTATCGGTTATAGGGGAGGAAAAACGTGAGAATTGGGTTTGGTGCAGTCTTGGCTGCATGCCTATGCTTGACGCATGCGATGTCAGCTTCAGCGAGGGAAGAAAACGCGCTCGAAGCGCTCGATGATCAGCTCCCGGGCGAACTGGTTAGCGACCCCACGCGCATCGACTGGCAGAGTTATGGCGGCGATCTGGAAGCCAGTGCAGTTGTCGATCCAAGCATTCCCGGAGGCGGCGCAGCGAGACGGTTTGTCATCAAACGTGCGGCCGAATTTGTGTACTCAGCCGGGACCAACATTCCTCTGATCGGCAACGTCAACCGCGGGGAAACCGTCACCGTCGGCTTCTATGCGCGCACTCTCGATGCTGATAGCGAAGATGGTCAAGGCGTGCTTCGCGTCCGTTTTCAACGAAACGTGGAACCCTATCCGGGCTTCGGTGAGAAGACGCTGTCGATTGGCAAGGATTGGAAGTGGTACGAGGTCAGCGCCACAGCGGAACAAAAGCTCAGAGCAAAAGATGGCATCATCGCGCTTCAATTCGGGCGGACCCGCCAGACAATCGAAATCGGTCAGGCCATTGTCGTAAGCGGCGCAGACCGGATTGCTGGAGAAGGGCCAGTCCAGGTTGCAGCGGCCAGCGTGCAGACGACTGAACTTGAAATGCCTGACGCTCTCAAGGGGTCAGGTACACTGATAAACAATCCAGGACAGGCCGCTTGGAAGTTTGGCGGGTCTGCCGGCCGCTACACCAACCGGGATGAGCCTGAAATCTGGATGATGAAGGCAACCCAGTTCGAAGTCGCGACCGCTGGCACGCAGCTCACAGACCTGTCCGCCACAATCCCGATCAACCAAGCGATCAATGCCGGTGATGAGCTTATGATCGCCATCGCTGCGCGCACCGTCAGCACCACCAATTCCGATGGCCGTGCGATTGCGGCATCACGGATTCAAGGCACCGCACCGCCATTTGAAAGCTTCGCAGCCAACCGGTTCACAGTTGGAGAGAACTGGCAGCTGGTTCGGATCAAGACAAAGGCTCCACGCGACTACTCAGCCGGCGGAGCTCAGCTGGAATTGTACTTTGGCGGTAGTGAGCAAACTGTTGACCTTGGGCCGGTTTACATTTTCAAGATCGAGTGACCGAAGCTTGATTGGCCGTCTCGGCAAAAGCTGTTAACCGGTCGGGGCATTCAGCAGGAGACGTCACTTGGACCTTCGCAAAGTCGCAATCGCGGCATCCGCCCTTGCATTTGCTTCGGCAGCTCAGGCCGACACGGTTATCGTAACAGCCGATGCGATGGTCGATGTCGAAACCGGAGCGCTGGTGGCGGATCCGGTTGTGACGATCGAAGATGGCACCATCGTTTCTGTCTCGACAGGGCAAGCTCCTGAAGTGGACGGCGCCGAGTATGTCGATCTTGCTGGCAAGACGATCCTTCCCGGCCTGATCGATATGCATGTTCATCTCACGAGCGATCACGACACACATGGCTATCGCCGCCTCGCGATCTCCGATGAGCGCGCCACGATCACGGGCGTGGTCAACGCCAGAGCCACACTCATGGCCGGGTTCACCACCGTTCGGAATGTCGGCGCTGGGAGTTTTGGTGACGTCGCGCTGCGCGATGCCATCAATGAAGGCGAAATTCCCGGCCCGCGCATGTTTGTGTCCGGGCCACCGATCGGGATCACGGGAGGGCACTGTTCGGACAACAACCTTCTGCCGCCCGAGTATGAAGCGACGGGCGAAGGCGTAGCGGATGGGCCATGGGCAGCCCGCAGCAAGGTTCGCTATAATCGCAAGTTCGGTGTCGATCTGATCAAAACATGCTCGACAGGCGGCGTGCTCTCCAAAGGAACCAAAGTCGGCGCGCCGCAATACACGCTCGAAGAACTCACCGCTTTGGTGGATGAAGCGCATAGCCACGGACTGAAAGTCGCAAGCCACGCGCATGGCAGCGAAGGGATCGTCAACGCTCTCAAAGCAGGCGTCGACACAATCGAGCACGCCAGTTTCATCGACGATGAAGGCATCCGCCTTGCACGCGAAAGCGGCGCCTATCTCAACATGGATATCTACGTCACCGAGTTCATTCTGGGCGAAGGCGAAGCGGCGGGCATTCTTCCCGAGAGCCTCGAGAAAGAACGCGTTGTAGGTCAGACCCAACGCGACAATTTCCGCCGCGCCCATGAAGCCGGTGTAAAAATGTCGTTCGGCACTGATGCCGGTGTCTACCCGCATGGCGACAATGCCAAGCAGCTATCCCGAATGGTTCGTTTCGGAATGTCGACTGCTGAGGCGCTTCAAGCCGCGACAATCAACTCGGCTGATGCATTGGGTCAGGCCGGAAATATCGGAGTAATCGCGGTGGGCGCTTCAGCCGATATCATCGCCGTAAACGGCAACCCGCTGGCTGATATCTCGGCGCTGGAAAGTGTCACATTCGTGATGAAATCGGGCGCAGTCTACAAGACCGAGTAAGCCCACTAAGCTCCCGAAAAGCGCTCAAGAAGGCGGATTTCACCGCCGAGCATGGCAAAATTGCAACAATATTGCCTTTGCGAGCGCGAAACTTTGCCGATCGCAAAGCCGACAGCTTGACTCGTTATAAGCGTGGAGCAAGCGTGTTGCACTGCAACAACAAAAAAGGCTTGTCATGCAACGCACCCCCCTCTCCTCCAAAGTT
>JBCBHD010000347.1:0-2984 GCA_038526115.1 Pseudomonadota bacterium
GCTGGCCAGCGCTATCCCCGGAATCGGTGGTGGTTCTGCGAGCGTGGCCGACAAGCGGTCCGATCGCGGCGAGACCTGCGATAAGCAGCAGGATTTCGATGATGTAGACGGTGCCGTACCCGGTAGCGCGGGTGGCAAGAACAGCAGATAGGCTGCCGTCGGCGGCAGCCCAAGAGATGATATCGCGCAGAGCACCACCAAGTGCGATGCCGAGGCCGGCGCATGTCGCCTGAACCGCGCCCCACGCCCCCAAAGCGAGGCCAGCGGTTTCGCTCCGCGCTAGGTTCATGGCTTCGATCAGCGTGCCGACAGAAAACAGACCCAGCCCCAGTCCGATTGCCGCCGCTCCTGCAAACAGGAGGGCCGGCGATCCGAAAGGTGCGGCAAACAGGATCATCAGGAATGCGGCGATCCCGGTGACGAGGCCCATGCCAGCAATGCGCAGAGGATCTCCTCCGTGCGCCAAAGACCGGCCCGACAACACAAAGCCAATCAACGCACCCAAAGCCCAGGCACCAGTCAAGGCAGTGGTTGCCCCGACAGAAAGGCCGAGCACTTCGCCGCCATACGGTTCGAGCAAAGCGTCCTGCATGGCAAAACCAGCCGCGCCAATGCCGATTGCAGTCAGCAGCCGAGCGTTGCGTCCATCACGCACAAAGGCGCTCCACAGAGCGCTGAAAGTGGGAGCGTCGGGATCGTGTTTGGTTCGATCCGGTGCGCGTGCTTCCTGTTTCCAGAGTGCGGTCAAATTCAAGATCATAGTCAGAACCGCCGCGCCCTGAATGACTTGCACCAAGCGCGTCGTCGAAAACTCGATGAGCAGCCCGCCAATCACGAAAGCGGAGAACATCATCCCGACGAGAAGCATCACATAAAGCAGGGCAACGGCACGCGGTCGTTTGTCTTCTGGGGCAAGGTCTGTTGCCAAAGCGAGACCTGCGGTCTGCGTGATATGGAAGCCCGCTCCAGTCAGCAGAAAAGCACCAGCAGCGGCGATAATGCTGATCGGATAGGTGTCTGGACGGCTGAGCAGCAGAAGCGCAAAAGGCATGATCGCCAAACCGCCAAATTGCAGCAAGGAACCGAACCAGATGTAGGGCACTCGCCGCCAGCCGAGTGCGGAGATATGCCGATCTGACTTGTGTCCGATCAAAGCCCTGAACGGGGCAACCAACAGCGGGACGGCAATCAGCGACGCAACGATCCATGCGGGAACGCTCAGCTCAACAATCATCACCCGGTTGAGCGTGCCATTGAGCAGAACGGCAGCCATTCCCACACTGAACTGAAACAGCGAAAGCCGCAGCAATTGCGGCAAAGGCAGCTCCTTGCTCGCGGCGTCGGCAAAAGGCAGCCAGGCGATCATCGCCTGACTGATCTTGACCGAAGGGCCAGAGGAAGGAGGCCGGGCCTTGCTCATCCGCGCTTCACAAGCTCCAGGGCCTGGCTGGTGTAAAACCCGCTGGAAACGCGTTTTGTCCGCCCGATGGCCCACCCATTCAGGCCAGCCAGTTTGGCGCGCAATTCTGCTTCGCTGACTGGCACAATACCGGGCGAGCGGTCATTCTTCGGGAAGACCTTGCCAATCGAATGCATCGCACCAAGCAGCCGTGTGTGCGGGGCGAAAGTGAACAGCAATGAGCCTGTGCAGCGCGTGCTCAACTCAGCAAGTGCGTCAACCAGATCATCGGGCGCGTAGTGGATCAGCGAGTCCATCGCGACGATATGCGCAAAGGTTCCAAGCTCTGGGTCAAGCATATCACCCGCCATCCAGCGGATGCGGCCATGACCGATAAAGGACGGGGTCCGCTGCCTGGCAACCTCGACAAGGCCGCCAGCGACATCAACGCCGGTAACCTCAGCTCCGCGACAGGCCGCGCCGATGGACAAGGCACCAGTTCCGCAGCCTGCGTCGAGAACCTGAGTGCGACGCAGATCCGTTGGCAACCAATCGAGCAGCGTCTTGCGCATTTCCTCGCGGCCAGCACGGACAGTGGCGCGAATACCGCTTACCTTGGTGTCGGAAGTGAGGTCGATCCACGCCTGTTTCGCCGTGCTGTCGAAATAGGTCGCGAGCGCCTCGCGGCGCTCAGCATAGGGACCGGCTTCATAGATGTCGGGTGATCGTGTTGCCATCATTCAAACCCCAGAAAATCGAAGATGTCGCGATCCTTCATCGGCGCAGCGGTCGATGGTTCGACGCCAGCCCACAGCATGGCAGCGAGCCGCAGATATTCATCTTGCGCGGCGACGACTTCGGGATCATCGCCCATTTCGAACAAGGTGCATTTCTTGAGACGCGACCGACGGATCGCATCGACATCGCGGAAATGGGCAAGGCGCTGCATGCCGATCTGATCGCAGAACCGATCAATCTCATCGGTTTCGCGGCTGCGATTGGCGACCACTCCGGCAAGGCGAACATCGTAGTTCTTCGATTTGGCGCCGATCGCCGCGACGATGCGGTTCATGGCGAAGATGCTGTCAAAGTCGTTGGCAGCGACAACAAGTGCGCGTTCCGCATGCTGGAGCGGCGCTGCAAATCCGCCGCACACTACATCGCCAAGCACATCGAAGATCACCACGTCGGTGTCTTCAAGCAGGTGATGCTGTTTGAGCAGCTTGACCGTTTGCCCAACCACATAGCCGCCACAGCCGGTGCCAGCAGGAGGCCCGCCCGCCTCCACGCACATCACACCATTGTACCCTTCGAACATGTAATCGTCGGGCCGTAGCTCTTCGCTATGAAATTCAACTGTTTCGAGCACATCGATAACAGTCGGCATCAGCTTCTTCGTGAGTGTGAAGGTGCTGTCATGCTTGGGATCGCACCCGATCTGCAAGACCCTGTGACCTAGCTTTGAGAATGCCGCCGAAAGGTTTGAAGAGGTGGTCGATTTCCCGATTCCACCCTTGCCATAAACGGCAAAAACCTTCGCGCCCTTTATCTGATCACGCGGATCAAGCTGGACCTGAACCGAGCC
>JBCBHD010000348.1:0-2929 GCA_038526115.1 Pseudomonadota bacterium
GTGCGAGAAATCCTTGCGACAGAAATGCTGGAAGCACTGGGCGTCAACACATCCAAAACCTTTTCGGTAGTCGAGACAGGCGAACAGCTGATGCGCGACGATGAGCCTTCGCCTACCCGTTCAGCGGTGATGGTCCGGCTCAGCCATTCGCACATCCGGATCGGCACGTTTCAAAGGCTCCTCGCCTTTGAAGAGCGCGATCATTTGCTGGCGCTGGTTGAGTATTGCCTGAAGCATTTTCCCGGCCCCACTCCGCCTGAGGACGCGCCGGGACGCGACGAACCAGCCGTTATCCTGATGCATCAAGTGGTCGAACGGATGGCTGATCTCGCCGCAAGCTACATGGTCGCGGGCTTTGTTCACGGTGTACTCAACACTGATAATATGAACATCACCGGAGAAAGCTTCGACTACGGCCCATGGCGTTGGCTGCCATCATGGGACCCCAGCTTCACCGCCGCGTATTTCGATCATGGCGGTCTCTATGCCTTTGGACGACAGCCCGAAGCGCTGCATTGGAATTGTGGGCAATTGGCAGTCGCATTGCGATTGCTGGCTGACAGCGAGCCGCTGATCGCTGCCATGAACCGCTATGGCGAACTCTACATGAAGGCTATTGCCCAAAGGTGGTGCTGGCGTCTGGGAGTGCAATCACAGGGTCTCGAAGCCGACAGCGCTTTGGTTTCCGCATGCGAAACGGCGATGCGGGAGAGCGGCATGGGCCCCGATGCATTTTTCTTCGCGCACCGTGGCGGCCGCGGTGACTTAGGCGGCCTGACGGAAACACTGAAAGGCTACACTGCGGTCAAGAGCGACCATGACTATTGGTCAGACCCGGCCCCTCAATCCATGCTGATCGACGAAGTTGAGGAAATCTGGTCTCACATCGACCGGGAGGACAGTTGGGAACCACTGCAACAGAAAGTCGCTTCTCTGCGCCGTATGGGAGACGCACTGGGCGAGCCACCCGATGCAAAAGGACACACGCACCGCATTTGATAACGATGCCAACTCCCTAAGCGCGTCTTAGCTCTATCTTTTCTGGAAAAGCGCGATAAACCCGCCGCAAAAAAGAACGACCGAGGCGATGACCGAAACCGAGAGCGACACGACCCTGATTTCATATGCTCCAGCCACAGGCGAGGAACTGTGGCGCGGGGAGCATGGCGACGTTGGAGAAGCAGTTAGCCGCGCGCGCCGGGCCTGGCCTGAATGGGCCGCACGTCCACTTGCCAATCGAATCGAATTGCTACGCCGCTTTGCCAATCAGGTTCGCAAAGCGACGGACGAACTGGCAGAGCTAATCGCCAACGAGACGGGAAAACCACTTTGGGAAGCCCGGACAGAAGTCGATGCGGTGATCAACAAGGTCGAAATCTCGGTCAATGCTTACGGTGAGAGGACCGGAAAGAAGAAGCTGGACAGCGCACTTCAGGGAAGCGCAGCCGTTCGCCATAAACCGCATGGCGTGATGGCGGTGCTTGGCCCCTACAACTTCCCGGCTCACCTTCCCAATGGTCACATCGTACCGGCGTTGATCGCCGGGAACACTGTGCTGTTCAAGCCATCGGAGAAAACCCCCGCAGTAGGCGCAAAGCTGATCGAATGCTTCCACCGCTGCGGCATCCCCGCAGACGTTGTGCAATTGGTTATTGGTGGTCCTGATGAAGGGAAAGCGCTTGTGGCCCATCCGGGAGTCGACGGAGTGCTGTTCACTGGCTCCGCCAACGCCGGTATCGCCATCAATCGCAAACTTGCAGCCAATCCAGGCAAGATCGTCGCCCTGGAAATGGGAGGCAACAACCCGGTTGTGGTGGTTGATACGCCAAAGGTCGCTGACGCTGCCGCTCTGATTATTCAAAGCGCTTTCACCACCGCCGGGCAGCGATGCACTGCTGCGCGCAGGTTGATTGTTGTCGAAAGCATGGTCGAGCCATTGATGGCCGAATTGCTGCCGTTGACGAAGAAATTGCTCGTAGGCGGCCCGATGGATGAACCCGCACCGTTTATGGGTCCGGTCATCGATAACGCCACCGCCGATCAGTTGAGCGCGAGCTTTATCGAGCTTGTCACGATGGGCGGCAAGGCACTGACTCACATGCGGCGGACTGACCCGGATAAACCTTTTCTGACGCCGGGTATCATTGATACGACGGATATTGATGACCGACCTGACATCGAGCTGTTTGGACCGATCCTGCAGGTAATCCGCGTGCCTGATCTCGATGCCGCGATTGCCGAAGCGAACAACACACGCTTCGGTCTTTCAGCATCTCTGATTGGTGGCTCGCCGGATGATTATGCGCGGTTCTGGGCCAACATTCGCGCAGGGATCATCAACTGGAACAGACCGACCAATGGTGCATCCTCAGCTGCTCCGTTTGGCGGGATCGGGTTGTCAGGCAATCACCGACCGGCGGCCTTTTATGCCGCAGATTACTGCGCTTATCCTGTCGCGAGCACTGAATTGGAGCAACCACGCGCCAATATCGGCGTTGGGCTCAAAGATTAGCGCTGCCAGTAGATCAGATCGACAGCGCTCAAGCCGTTATTGCCTGGCCGAACGTGCACAAAGAACTGCGTGCTTCCACGCGATGCTTGAAGAATCTGCTCTGGCGCGCTGAATCTCTCAACTCTGAGACGCGCACGGAACGCCTGATTGAAATGGTATTCGAGCGCATCGTCAATCGTCGCAGGCGTAAGGTAACGCACAATGCGGACCGAGCAGCCGTTCGCATCCTTGCCGGCTGCTTGTTGTACCATTCCATGCGGCATGACTTGTGCGACCTGCGGCAGACGCGCAGCCCAGCCGAAACCTTCCGAAAGCCCGCCATTGCAGACCGCCGGACCGCCAAGCGCTGCTAGCATTGCGGGCGCAGTTGCTTTGTCCTCCAAAGGCATAGAGACCGCCATGATCGAAATACGCGGC
>JBCBHD010000349.1:0-2876 GCA_038526115.1 Pseudomonadota bacterium
CCGTCGTCTCCAATCCCGAATTCCTTCGCGAAGGCGCAGCGATCGGCGACTTCAAACGTCCTGACCGCATAGTGATCGGCGCAGAAGATGAGTTCGGTCGCGATATCATGCGCGAAGTGTATCGCCCGCTGTTCCTCAATGAATCGCCCATCCTTTTCACCGAGCGTCGGACCAGCGAATTGATCAAGTATGCTGCCAATGCCTTCCTCGCGACCAAGATCACATTCATCAATGAGATGGCCGATCTCTGCGAGAAAGTGGGGGCGAATGTTCAAGATGTGGCTCGCGGCATCGGCATGGACAACAGGATCGGATCCAAATTCCTGCATGCTGGACCGGGCTATGGCGGTTCCTGTTTTCCCAAAGATACGCTGGCGCTGCTCAAAACAGCTGAAGACTACGACAGCCCGACCCGGATAGTCGAAGCGGTGGTCAAGACCAACGACAGCCGCAAGAGAGCCATGGGGCGCAAAGTGCTGGAAGCTTTGGGCGGACAAGAGGCAGCCCGGGGGAAAAAGGCTGCACTCCTTGGGCTTACCTTCAAGCCGAACACGGATGATATGCGAGACTCCCCTTCGATAGCGATCGCGCAGACGCTGGCCGATGCCGGGGTCTCCATCGCTGCATTCGATCCGGAGGGCATGGAGCAGGCTCGTCCGCTTCTCCCTGAAGTTGCGATGTGTGAAGATCCGTATGAAGCTATTGAAGATGCGGATGTTGTCGCTATCGTAACGGAGTGGGACGCATTCCGTGCCCTCGACCTGGCTCGTGTCAAAGAACTCGCAAGAGCACCCGTGCTGGTCGATCTGCGGAACATCTATAACCCGGACGACGTCCGAGCAGCTGGTTTCACCTATACCAGCGTAGGACGAATCTGACGAAAGGTCGCAGCCGCAAATTTAGCGGCGTAAGAGTAAATGGAATCCAGAAACGCAACGTTTGCGTTTTTGGCAACAATACTTGTCGGCCTGCCCAAATCTTCAAGACCTGCTTTTACTGGCAATATTGCGTGAGTTCTTTGACTAATCGGTTGTTAGTCAAAACTCTTCACCATTCATGAGATATTAGGATTCGACTTTTCCAAAGTTTTAAGTAGCCTCCCGACTCGTCGAAATCCTGTCAGAGAAAAGGGGCTGCAGATGATCAAGCGACAAATTCTCTCTAGTGTTGGTGTAATTGGGCTTGCGAGCGGGTTGGCGGCAACGCCAGCTTTTGCTTCGGAAGTAGAAGAGGAAACGGAAGGCGTTTCCTTGGAAGCGCGCGGAACCTTTGACGGGTTTCGAATTGAACCGAACGACGCGATGATTGCCTTACCGGACACGGTGACAATCCAACTGCGAAGTACGGAAGCGCAGCTCGAAGCTGTTCCCACTCCGCCGACTCCAGAGATTATTGCGCGCGATGATGTAGGACTCGAAGGGTCGGTCGATGTTGGGAATACTCAGCCTTCGGTCGTGCAGTTGTTCAGCCAGCGCAATTCTGACGCGGGCATATTCTTCAACTGCACCGGTACGGTGATCAACCCCCGTACCATCCTGACCGCAGCGCACTGCCTCAACAGCTTCTCTTCGGAAGCTTATGGCACGCCTGATACAGGCGCTGAGCGCACCGTGCTTGTTTCCACTGGCGTGGATTCAGGCGAGAGGTTCTTCGAGTACGTCGTCAATGGCACAAGCTACAGCGAAGGCGGCGTCGCTTCGAGCACGGACGTCATTATTCATCCATCATCAAATCTCGATAATGGCGCTCTTCCTTTCCCATGGGCGGATATCGCTTTGGTCGCGCTGGATGAGCCGATCACTGACGTACCGGCCATGCCAATCCTGCTTTCTCCACTAACCGAACTGACCCATGTGGTTCAGGTCGGATATGGAGGATTCGGCACCGCGGCGACCGGGGATATCGGTATTGGTTTCCTCCGCCGCGTCGGTGAAAACATGCTGGGCGCTGTCGCATCTCCAGCCGACTTGATCGACACTATCTTTCCGGCCTTTGCGCCAACGGCAGTGAATTTCGGCGAAACATCGCAAGCGTTCTATTTCACCGACTTCGACAATCCGGATCGCGTTGGGCCTGGGCAAGAAAGGTGTGACTTCGATGGCTTTGGCATCACCTGCGACAATCTTCAGGCCGTGCTGGACATCGATTGGTTCGATGGCGACGCATTGCCCAACGAAGTCGGCACGGCGGGCGGCGATAGCGGTTCGCCTCTGATCGCTGACCAGTTGGGCGGCCCGCCGGTCGTGACTGCAGTGCTGAGCGGTGGGTTCGATTTCTTCGGAGTTGGCAACACCTACGGCGATATCAGCTTCTACAATCCACTGTATCCGTTCTTTGAGTTCATCACCGAAAACACGCCATACAAATATGTATCGGCGAAGCGCGGATCGGGTCGTTGGTCTGATCCGAACCACTGGACACAGGATCTTGATCCAGGCTTCCTGATTGATGATGGCACCGGCACGCTGGTGAACGGCCTTCCAGGGGGCTCGGAACCAGGCGTTTATGAGACGGGACCCAAGCTGGGTAACATTCTCGGCGTCGACATCTCAGAAAATGCGGACATCGATTCCGTCGTACTTCCACCAGAAGGGACGCCGAATTTCGGAGCCGACCTGCCAGAATCCTCAGTTCTGCTCGGTCCGGGTTCAACCGGTTTCGTTCCGAACAACACGGATGGCACGATCGGAACCGCTTTCGACACGCCAGCCCAATATTTCGACGTGATCCTGAATCGCTTTGGTCGCACCAGAGTGGATATGGATGTCGAAATTGATAAGCTCGCGCTCGACAATCCTTTCGCAAGTCTCGTCCTGCCCAGCCGGTATGAGTTCACCACGATCATCGGCTATGAGCAGTTCAACGGGATCTCCAAG
>JBCBHD010000350.1:0-2869 GCA_038526115.1 Pseudomonadota bacterium
CGCAAAACAGATTGATTCAGGCGAGGGTCATTTCGATCCGTCTACAACAGCATTGATGGCAGCAGCCGGATTGCGCTGAGCGCAGTCAAACAGAGCTTCGCCCAGTGAGTGATTCTCTGCGTGCGATTGGGGTGTGTTAAGTGCCGCTTTGTCATTTATGCGTGTGCGCGTAATATTATTACACTCCAGCTGAGAGTTGCACACCGTCATTTCGCTGCAGCGCAGCATTCGGGATAGATTTGCACTCACTCTCGATTTGGGTATCAATCCCACCGTCGCGCTGACCATCAAATATGAGTAATAAGGCCTCTTCTATGACCCGTTTTGTGTCGCTGTCCGCAGCCATGGCTGCATTTGTTCTTGCTCCGGCAGCGATGGCTAAAGATCCGATGGAAGAGGAAATCGTTGAGGTTGAGGTTGATGTTGAAGAACTCGAGCCCGGTAAAGCGCGCCTGATCAGCTTTAATGGTGAGAAGGAATTCCTGAAGGCCTCCACTCGTCTGCGCATCTGGCGGGCTGATGTGGGATATACACTTACGGTGGGTGCTGACGGCACCGTGACAGAATGTCAGCTGCTTGAAAAATTCCGGCGCGCCTATGTGAAAAAGCGCCTGTGTCAGGTTCTCGTCGATCATCATGAGTTTGAACCCGCTCTGGACGAAGCGGAACAGCCGGTTGAGAGCCACTACACATCGCGTCTCGTCTATCTGGATATGCGCGCCAAGGAAAAGTAACGCCTTCCGGGCAAGTTCGGTTACTCGCATAGCGCCGCCAGACTTTACATCTCGCTCTCGCGCTCCCATATGCGCGTCAACCGAAATGCAAATGCCAGCGTGATGCGGCGGCTCTAAGGTCCATTCGACCAATACTCCGCCCCGGCAGCGTTTCGATCCGATTTTCCCCTAGGACTTCCCTTTTCACGCGGGTCGTTTTGAACCCGCGCCGCACGGCGATTCCGCCCGGAATCCGTCTCGTGCGCCGCATATATTGTGAGTATTAATGACAAAATTTTCCAATCTCGGGCTGTCGCAGCCCGTTCTTCAGGCGCTTGAGCTGAAAGGCTATGACACGCCGACCCCAATCCAGGAACAGGCCATTCCGCCTGTTCTCGAAGGCCGTGACCTTTTGGGTATCGCGCAGACCGGTACAGGTAAGACTGCCGCCTTCATGCTGCCCAGCATTGACCGGCTGCGTGAAAGCGACAACCGCATTCCCTTTAAATCCTGCCGGATGTTGGTGCTCGCGCCGACGCGTGAACTGGCGGTACAGATTGCCACCAGTGCGAAGGATTATGGCGCGCTTGCAGGTCTGAAAGTGCAAGTGATTGTGGGCGGCACTTCGGTCAACAAAGACCGCAACAAGCTCCATCGTGGAACTGACATTCTCATCGCGACGCCTGGTCGATTGCTCGATCTGGTCGATCAAAAGGCATTCAACCTGTCAGGCGTTGAAGTGCTGGTGCTTGATGAAGCAGACCAGATGCTTGATCTCGGTTTCATTCACGCTCTGCGGACAATCAACAAACTTGTCCCGCAAGATCGCCAGACACTGTTCTTCAGCGCGACGATGCCGAAACAGATCAAGGAGTTGGTCTCCGGCTATTGCAACAATCCTGTACAGGTCTCCGTCACGCCGCAAAGCAGCACAGCAGAACGGATCGAGCAATTCCTGTTCATGGTGCAGCAGGATGAAAAGCAGGCGTTGTTGGAACTCATTCTCTCTGGCCGCCATTCGGTCCCCGGTGAACTGGAACGAGTGCTGATCTTCACGCGGACCAAGCATGGCGCGGATCGCGTAGTGAAGAAGCTTGGCCAACGCGGGATTGAAGCGAATGCCATCCATGGCAACAAGTCACAAAGCCAGCGCCAGCGTGCACTTGACGAGTTTCGTCGGGGTCGAACGTCGATCCTGATTGCAACGGATGTAGCGGCTCGCGGAATCGATATTCCGGGTGTCAGCCATGTGATCAATTACGAATTGCCCAATGTTCCTGAGCAATATGTGCACCGTATCGGCCGGACGGCGCGAGCGGGCAAAGATGGTATCGCGATTGCGTTCTGTGCCGAAGACGAACGAGCGTATCTGAAAGACATTCAGCGTACGACTGATGCGCAGCTCGATCGCTTGGACTTGCCCGAAAACTTCCGCGCTGTGGTCGAAGGCGTCGGCCCGACAAAGCCACCGCCCCGCGGACAAACGCGTGTGTCCAAGAAGAAGGTGAAGCCTAAGCCCTTCGGAGCGAAACAGGGTGGACGGCCGAAGGGCGGAGGCGATCGTCCTGGTGGGGATCGACCGGGTGGCGGTGCACCTGGTCGTCCCAAGCAAAAGCACGGTTCGCGCAAAGGCAGGCCTAACAATCGCCCCGGCGGTGGTCGGGGGCGACCCGGCGGTGGAAAGCGCGGCGGTTCACGCGGTGGATCGGGTGGCGGTTCCGGTGGCGGGCGACCGCGCTCTGCGGCCGGGTAACAAGTTCGGCTTCGCCTGCGAATAGCGTTTCCGTAGTGCAGCGCGGTTGGCAAGCCTTCCAAGGCAAGCCATATCGCGCGCACAATTTGGGAGCGCGAATATGTCCGCCGAATACGATTACGATCTTTTCACGATTGGCGCTGGATCCGGAGGGGTCCGCGCCAGCCGTGTTGCTGCCGCGCATGGAGCGCGGGTGGCTGTCGCTGAGGAATACCGGGTCGGCGGCACCTGCGTGATCCGCGGCTGCGTGCCCAAAAAGATGCTCGTTTACGGCGCGCATTTCGCCGAGGATCTGGAAGATGCAAAGAGCTTTGGCTGGACCATCGAAGGCAAAAGCTTCGACTGGGTGAAGCTGCGTGATCATGTGCAGCAGGATATTGACCGGCTTGAAGGTCTCTACGGC
>JBCBHD010000351.1:0-2832 GCA_038526115.1 Pseudomonadota bacterium
GCTTTCATAAGCAAAGGCTGCATTGACCAGTTCATCAATTGGATCGTTGGCTTCGCGGCCAAGCCTGGAAATGATCTTGGACCGTCCTTGCCACGGCCCGGTCAGTAACCACGCGAGAAGCGACTGAGGCGTCTCGAAGTCGGCACGCGCCAATAGCGGTTTCAGTTTTTCGCAGGTCTCCTGCGCCATGGGTTCAGGGTGCTGCCGGAGGTGATCCCACAAACGCACATCTTTCTCGCGCGGAGCATAAGCGAGCAATTCATCCTGACTCCAGCCAATCAAAGGCGAACCGAGCAGATTGGCGAGTGAGAGATCGTCCAAGGGCTGCGAGGCGAAACGCAGCGCTGCCATCAGATCCTTTACCGCAAGTGGAGCGCCCAATCGCAGCCGATCCACACCGGCCACTGAAACACCCTTCGCGTGAAGTTGCGCCACGATCTGCGTCGCCAACTGACCTCGTTTGCGAACCAGAACCATAATATCGCCAGCTTCGGCCCGACGGGGTTTTTTGCCTTTGGCCAGCACGAAGGGTGCATCCCCGTGAACCCATTGATAAACCTGCTGCGCAATCCGATCCGCCAGCACCGTTTCGTGCGGCGGGAGCCAGTCTCTCGCTTGCTCGGTCTCATCAACATCCTCGGCCGATATTGCTGTCACCGGATTCCATATCGTGACCAATCCCGGCCGCTCCGCACCGACATGCGGCTCTGGAGGTATTTCGAGGCCGAATGCTTCGTGGCCAAGCGCAGCAATCGTCTGATTGACGAATTTCAGAACTGTATCCGAAGTACGGAATGATTGCCCCAGATCAAGGGGCCGCCAGGTCGGAGCAGACCTGCGCTCTCGGATAGTGGATGTGTGTTTTCCCGCATCCTTTATCCGCGCAAAAATCTTCTCGCGTGCGCGGGCAAAGTTTTCCGGGCTGGTTCCTTGAAAGCCAAAGATCGCCTGCTTGTAATCCCCCACGGTGAAGACAGTGCGCAGCTTGTCCCCGGCTGCTCCTTCCCCGCTGAAGAAATCATCAATCAGCGCATCGACTATGTCCCACTGCGCCTGATTGGTGTCCTGTGCCTCATCGATGAGAATATGATCGAAGCGACGATCGAGCTTGTAACGAATCCAATCCGCCGAAAGACTGCCTTTGAGCAGCCCTGCCGCCTTACGGATCAAATCGTCGAAATCGAGCAATCCTTCGCGACGTTTGGCTTTGTCCCAGCGGATGTAGAAGGCTCTGCCAAGCTCAAGCGATTGGGTAAGGAGCTCAGCCAGATCAAGCAAAGCCTGTCGTTCTTCAACCTGACTGACGGCTTGAGCGATTAACTCCTGCCCATCGGCAAACCAGGGATGTGCCTCTCGCGGTTTCTTGAGATTGAGACTTGGCGTGCCGTCTGCCTTCAGCAGTGTACCGCGAAAACCTTCAAAGGCTTCAACGCGGTCCTCAACGTCGAGCTCAAGCCATTCCTGCATGAAAGCCAGGCATTTATCCGCCGTCTTCGTGCCCCACTCTTGAAGCGGAATGATCATTGATTGCAATTCCGCATCCGGGAAGAAATCGGGGTGTAGACCTTCCGTCGCCCATGCCTCATCGGCATCTGCCGGTATATACAGCAAGCGGTGCACCCGGCCCTGCATTGGCGATTGCCAGCTTCCGGTGCCTTCCCACATTTCTGCACGGCTTGCGCAAACCATCAGCCAGTTTCTGAGCGCGCCGGGGTCTTTGCGCATGGTGATCAGGCTGACCGCGTCGAGGATGGCGGTGTCTTCCTGTGCCTCACCATCGCCCAGCATTTCCGACAGAACATCCCGCGCCAAGAGTTCCCGCTCTCGGTCTTCCATTGGGCGAGCGCCAGGTGGCAAATCAGCCTCACCGGGGAAGTTTGCCAGCAGCCACTGCGAAAAGGCATGGATCGTGTCGATCCTGAGACCCCCGCCCGGACAATCGAGAACACTCGCAAACAACGTCCGCGCCCTAGCCTGCGTATCTGGGTCAATCTCGGCGCCCAGATGATCGAGTTCTTCCGCCAACAGTTCAGGATTCAAGCGGACCCATCTCGCGAGCACTGCATTGATGCGGTTCGACATCTCGGCTGCGCCCGCTTTTGTGAATGTCAGGCACAGGATCTGGGAAGGATCTACGTCTCTGCGCAGCAGCAACCGCAGCACCCTTGCAGACAGCACCTGCGTCTTGCCAGTTCCAGCAGAGGCAGACAGCCAGACATTGTCCGCTGGCTCAACGGCATCCCGCTGATTCCCGGCAAGCGGGAAAACTTCGCCACCGCCGCTCATGAACTAGTCTCCGTAAGAGCGATAACGGTAGCCTGCGTGATCCACTCATCCAGCCGCATCAATTGGTCGTAATCGGTGTAGCCGGGATAGTCGGGGTTTTCCTTGGCGATGAAAGGATCATCGCCTTTTATGAAACGCCCGATTGCATCTCGCAGCTTCGCCTCGTGCAAAGGCAGGAATTCTTCGGGAAGAACACCGGAACGTTTGCCGTCTTTCTTGATCGGCTCATAAACGAACCCGAATTCGCCTTTGTCTTTGGCGAGGGACCAATATTCAAACGCGCTAACATCACCGGACAGTCCATCAAAGCTGCCGTGTTTCGCAATCAGTCCCAGCACGCCAAGCTGCAGCGCGAACCCTGCCTTAACCTGATCGGCTGACGGCGGTCTGCCTGTCTTGTAGTCGACGATAGCTAGAGTTCCGTCAGGCAGACGGTCTATGCGATCAGGCTTGCCGCCAACGGTGACCCCTTCGAATTCCATGTCGCCCCATTTTTCGGTCAGAATCACCATCCGTCCGGCATCGGAGTCTGCATTGATCCATTGC
>JBCBHD010000352.1:0-2775 GCA_038526115.1 Pseudomonadota bacterium
CCCGAAGCGGAACGGCCAACTGGAAACCTACTGGTACGCTTCGGGTCAAAGGCCAGGTAGTGAAACAGCAGCCAAGCGCGCCCGTAATAGGCGGAATATCGATTGCCGCGATTTTCGCGATAAAGCTCGTAATCCAGCAGTTCGCGAAGAGAAACGGGTGCGGCCTGACTGATCTCCCAAGCGCGTTCATTGTTTGGCAGGCCTATGTCGACCGATCCATCATCATTGAACCTTGCTGATGAGAAGTATTCTGCTGATCCTTCGCTGAGCCAACGCGGCATGGCGTGCCGGGCAGAACTGATCATGAAGTGGTGGGCGTATTCATGCAGGAGGATCGAAAAAGAACGATCCCCCTGAAAACCACCGCCACCAGCGCGTCTCGAATATCGTGTGCCGGTTTGACCCCGTCCGGCCTCCCGAGATCCAAAGCGGATATTTGGTACGAAGGTCACTGAGCCATTGGCGCGCGGAATGTAGAAGCCTGCAACCGCCGATCGGCTTCCTGCTCCATAGATGTCACGGAGATTGTCTCTGCTGCCGACCATGTAGATCGTGAGCCGGTTTGAAGGGCTGGGGACCGGTACTTTTCGACCGCTCTCCAACTCCATGGCGACATGATATCTTTCGAGCATCTCGGAGAATTTCCTGAGATCCTCGGCGCGAGAGTCTGAATAGATAACAAAGCGATCGCTTTCCGCCTTGTGCCACGCGGCACGAGCTGGAGAGCTGGCCAGCACAATTGCGAGGCTCAGAAATAGTGCGGATAGGATCCGTGCAAGCATGATATGTGTCCCCAATGCGGTGCCTGCGACTGCACCACATAAGGCAATGTATATGGAAAAAGGACGCCTTGGCTAGGCTGCGGATCTACACCGGTTCGCGATGCTTGAGACTGTCGAGATAAGTCCAGATTTGTGACACTACGACAGAACCCTCGCCCACGGCGCTGGCTACTCGCTTGACCGAACCGGCACGGACATCGCCAACAGCAAAGATACCATCGGTTCCTGTTTCGAAGGGACTTTCCCGGCCCGCTTCCTTGCCCGAGAGAACAAAACCATTTTCGTCAGTGCTGACCAGTCCGGATAACCATTCCGTATTCGGCGCAGCTCCGATCATTATGAACGCTGCGCGTGCCTTTTGCCTTCGCTCACCATCCGGTCCCTTCAAAGTCACCGCGTCCAGCCATCCATCGCCATGCAGAGCCTCCATTGTGGTGTTGTAATGGATAGTAATGCGCGGATCGGCTTCAAGCCTGCTGGACAAATAGCTCGACATGGATGCGGCGAGGCTGCCCGACCGAACCAAGAGATGAACGTGCGCGGCGCTGCGCGAGAGGTACATTGCTGCTTGACCGGCTGAGTTCCCGCCTCCGATCACTATCACTTCACTGTTACTGCAAAAGCGCGCTTCCATCTCGGTCGCGGCATAATAGATGCCCTTGCCTTCCAGTTCTCGCAACCGATCAATTGGCAGGCGGCGATATTGCACACCTGTGCTGACCAGCACGGCGCGTGCGCATACTTCATCAGCAGAATCACCTTCGCCATCCAGCGTGGCGCAAAAGGTGCCATCTTCACGGCGGGTGAGCCGTTCGACACGGCGTGGCATTGCAAAACGTGTTCCGAATTTCAGTGCTTGAATCTGACCTCGATAGGTCAGGTCAGTCCCGCTGATCCCGGTTGGGAAGCCCATGTAATTCTCAATCCGGCTTGATGTGCCTGCCTGTCCGCCAATCGCCATGTCCTCCACTACAAGCGCATCGAGGCCTTCGGAGCCAGCGTAGACAGCCGCGGCGACGCCCGCCGGGCCGCCGCCGACGATCAACAGATCGAACATCCGCTGAGAACAGATGTCGAGATCGAGATTGAGATATTGCGCAACCTTGCGCGGTGTGGGTTCTTCCAACCGCTGTTCCTGCCCAAGAATGACCGAGGGTTTGTGGCCGGTCAGGTCACATACCGCGGCGGTTTCCTGGTCGGTTGCGTCCATATCGAAACTCTCGAATGGAATGCGATTGCGCGACAAGAACCGCTCAACTTCCTGAACCCGAGCGTCGCGATCAGCGCCGATGATTTTGACGGCACCATTGCTTTCTTCGAACTGCTTGCGGCGGCGGGCTGCAAACACGGTGATTATATGATCGGACAGTTCTGGTACGCGGCTCATCAGATCAAGCATCGCGAGGCGAGGGGCTTCAATCACACGTGTAGGCTTGGCCGCACGCATTCTGAGATAGGCCGTAGCACCGGTTAGAAATCCGATCTCGCCCATAAATTGGGTCGGGCCAAGAGCGTGTTCGAACATGCGTTCATTGGTGTAGGGGTCAACCACTTCGATCTCGCCCTCGATCACATAGACGAAAGTGTCCATCGGCTCACCGATTTGCATAACGATTTCGCCAGTTTCGTAGCTTCGCTCGCCACCGATTTCGCAAATCGCATCAACATGCGACTGCGCCAGCGGAACCCGGCGCATCGTTTCCAGATCTTGTCCTAAGCCTTCCATGTGCGCCTCCTAACAGTTCGTATGGGCGCTAGATGGGATCAACCACGCGCTCCCGCAATGTATCGGCCAACCGTTTTGTCGACGACATCAAGCGGCGCATTGCCGCCCATGATCACAGCTGTGTTGAACGCTTTGAAATCATATGCGCTACCGAGCGTTGCCTGTGCGCGTGCACGTTGGCGCACAATTTCACTGTGACCTATCTTGTAACTGCATGCCTGGCCGGGCCAACTGCAATAGCGATCCACCTCGCCAGCGACATATCGG
>JBCBHD010000353.1:0-2815 GCA_038526115.1 Pseudomonadota bacterium
AGAAACGAATTTGCGTCCCGACATAAACGGCTTGGCTGTCCTGCGCAGAATCGGTGAGAGGTGCCAAGCGATCCCGCTCTTGCGAATAGCGAACACCTGCGGTCACATCGAGATTGCGCGAGACGCGGAACGATCCGCCGACATCAACCGAATCCTCCGATGCGTCGAGCGTGTTGACCGAGCGGCCTGCGATTGCGTTGTCTTCCAACGAGATACGCGGTTGGAGTCGACTCGGCCTATCTTCGCGAGATCCTGTGGCAGGTTCAAATTCAGATAGGTCCGGCATGCTGAGATTGCTCAACTCAGTGCCGCGCACGCTTTCGGGCAAAGAGGCTGCCGAGGTTTGCGGAGCCTCCGTTTGAACGCGAGCAAAGCTTTGATAGCCGCGCGCTGTGCCAAGGTTGAAGCGGCTGGACTGAAGTCCGGCAATACCCGGACCTTTGCCCGGCGCTGCGTCAATGCTTGGGCCCACAGAGATTGCTTGCGCGGTCTCATTGTCGATACGCACTGCAACCGTAACGGTGCGGTCTGTGTCAACAAGGCTGGTGCCAGCTGGCGTGAACGGAATGCCACGCTCGCGCGCTTTTTCAGCTACGCGGGCGGCCAGATCAGGGTCGATAGAGGCAGGCGTGAACAGATCGAAGGCGGCTTCGTCGCCATCATCACTCGATGCCAGACCAACCACTGCAAGCCCCGCTGATGGCAGTGCAAGCGCCAAAGCAGCGCCCATGCCAAGCAACGGCAGCTTGAGCTGCTTTCTCGCTGACTTGGTTAAACGCTGTGCCATTGTTTCTCAAAGATCCCTGTTCAAAGACGCCAATACGCAGAAATTGCCTGAACGCATCCTGACTTCGACTCGTATACGCATCTTTGAACACAATTGTTACGGTTATGACGCTAGGGCATGCAATCTTTTACAATTACTGGGCGTCGCTTCGTGCTCTGACTGTTGCCGTAGTCCCACAACCTTTCACTCACTCCGCACGACAACGGGTCAATTTGCGCGATTAATCAAAGATACATGGGCTAACCGCCAATCGGATGAATTCCGGCATAAGGGGCAAGGCTTAGATTTTGCACGCTTGCCGCGACACGCTGGCCCGGTATAGAGCCTCTAAGAGATTTTAAGCGAGGGACATAATCGCAGTGACACGCGCAAAAACCGCATTTTCAAAAACGACCCGCATCGCTCTTATGGCGGGTGCGCTGGGCACTCTGGCTGCATGCGGCGGGAATGAGCGACCTACCACTGAGCTTGCAGAAGCGCAGATCAACACGATCGGAGTGAACGCTTATCTTTGGCGCGGCGCGCTTGAAACGCTGAGCTTTGCACCGCTACTTTCTGCGGACAGCGCCGGCGGCGTGATTGTGACCGATTGGTATGCAAACCCATCGAACCCCAATGAGCGGGTGAAGGTGACGGTGACGATCCTCGATCAAGATTTGCGTGCAGATGCGCTTCGCGTTGCAGCGAACCGTCAGGTGGCGCAAGGTGGCAATTGGGTTGACGCGCCAGTTCAGGCAGCGACCGTCCAGAAACTTGAGGACATTATCCTCACAAAAGCACGCGACCTTCGCCGCAAAGCTTTGCAGAGCTAAGCCCAGATCGGCTAAACTTTGCCCACACGGCAACTTCTCTCTAGCGAGAAATCATGACTGACACTCGATTCGATCCGTCGCAGGCTGACGGGCGCTGGCAAGGCGCGTGGGATAAAGCGGGCACCTTTACCGCAGACAGCGATAGCGAGAGGCCAAAGAGCTATATCCTTGAGATGTTCCCCTACCCATCGGGCCGCATCCATATGGGCCACGTGCGCAATTACACGATGGGCGATGTGCTCGCGCGCTTTAAGAAGATGCAAGGTTGCGAAGTGCTCCACCCAATGGGGTGGGATGCGTTCGGAATGCCTGCTGAGAACGCTGCGATGGAGAAGAAGGTCCATCCAGGCGCTTGGACCCGTTCCAATATTGAGGCGATGAAAGCGCAGTTGAAGCGGATTGGCTTTGCGCTCGATTGGACCCGCGAATTTGCGACTTGTGACCCCGAATATTACGGCCACGAACAGGCACTCTTCCTCGATATGTATGAAGCGGGCCTGATTGATCGCCGCTCATCTGAGGTGAATTGGGACCCGGTCGACATGACCGTGCTCGCCAATGAGCAGGTGATTGACGGCAAAGGCTGGCGTTCGGGCGCTGAGGTTGAGAAGCGCAAGCTCGACCAGTGGTTCTTGAAGATCACCGACTTTGCCGATGAGCTGCTCGAAGGGTTGGGTGAGCTCAAGGACTGGCCGGACAAGGTCAAGCTGATGCAGGAAAACTGGATTGGTAAATCAAGCGGGCTGGAGTTCTCCTTCGACCTGTCCAATGGTGAGAAGCTGCCCGTTTACACCACTCGTCCCGACACGATTTTCGGTGCGAGTTTCGTCGCGGTTGCAGCCGATCATCCCATCGCCCAAGCGCTTGCGGGTGCCGCAGAAGTCGCCGCCTTTATTGAAGAGTGCAAGAAAGGCGGCACAACGGCAGCTGCGCTCGAGACCGCGGAGAAGCTCGGATACCGCACATCGATCACCGCGAAGCACCCCTTCACCGGTAAGCCGATGCCGCTCTTCATCGCGAACTTTGTGCTGATGGATTACGGCACAGGCGCGGTTATGGGCGTGCCAGGGCATGATCAGCGAGACTTTGAATTTGCCACCAAATATGAGCTCCCAATTACACGCGTGGTCGCAAAGGATGCGTCGGAGGCTGATGCTCCTATGGGCACAGAGGCAGAAGCCGGCGACGGTGTAATCGTCAATTCGGACTTCCTCGA
>JBCBHD010000354.1:0-2741 GCA_038526115.1 Pseudomonadota bacterium
AGCAGTGTCCCGATTGTGCGCAC
This sequence comes from Pseudomonadota bacterium, assembly GCA_038526115.1. Classification (GTDB taxonomy): domain Bacteria; phylum Pseudomonadota; class Alphaproteobacteria; order Sphingomonadales; family Sphingomonadaceae; genus Erythrobacter. Next base: position 24 of record JBCBHD010000354.1, read on the forward strand.
GACCCTAGTGCTCCGAGTTGGTGCGATGGCCTACCCGTCGTGTTTTTCGGCGGGGGCTGGTTTGGTCCTCATTCGGTGGTTCTAGCTGGAGTTTGGGTTTGTGCCCAGCGGTAGGGTTTGGCCTAGCTTAATTCAGGGTTGTCCTAAGTATACCGACCCGCAATCAACCAGTAGACGAACCCGCCTGCAAAGCCTGCTGTGGCGAAGACCTGCCAGATTTCCGGAGAGGGTGCAGCGAATTCCGCAGTTTGCCCGTAGCGTGCGAGAACCGGGATGGCGAGGAGCGCTGCGCCACCACTGAGGATGTAATAGAGCGCAGAGCGGATGCGTGCGACTTCGCCGATGATGATGAGGACAAGGGCCGGAATGAGCGTCAGGCCCGCTGCAAGGGCGACACCTTCGGTCAGCAGTTTGGCCAGGATTGCGAAGTCGGCCAATTCCTCACCGCTGGCGGATAGGATTTGGACGAGGCGTTCCTGACCGAGTGTGAGGAGGACGAACGCTGCCACGAGGCCGGAGATCAGAACGGCGATCGGCAGCCACAGCATTCGGCCGATGGTTTTCAAGATCATGGTGTGTCGGTGCCCCCCGGCGCTGATTTATGCGGCGCTATCCTGACGTGTCAGCGAAGGGGAGGCAATGGTGGGGAGAGTGAGGGGTAGGCAATAGCAGCTTTCAATCCTGAGACGAAGCTCTCATCAGCGAGAGGTTTGCGTTATTGCGCTCGAGTTTCTGGAGATTGCTGTTGCGTCCGACTTGCCCAACGAGGGATGCAGGACGTCCCCTGGGACTGGCAGCGGACAACGGACTTGCAGCGCGGAAGCGCACTTTTGACCCTGGCTGTGTCAAAAGAACGAACGCTGATATGATTCCCGGATAGCTTTGCGGGGGCATGGCATGAAGCGGTTTATTGAGGGGCAGGCGCGAGATCAGCCGACGCTGTTTCCGGAGTGTCTTGAGGATTGGGTCGACGAGAGCAACCCTGTCCGAGTTATCGAAGCGTATGTCGAGAGTCTTGATCTTGGCGGCCTCGGTTTTTCCGGCGTTGAAGCTAAGTCAACTGGACGACCGGCCTATCATCCGGCGGTTCTCCTCAAGCTCTACATCTACGGTTATCTCAATGCGGTGCAGTCGAGCCGGCGCCTGGAACGTGAAGCCGGGCGCAACGTCGAGGTGATGTGGCTGCTTGGCCGTCTCATTCCAGATCACAAAACGATCGCTGAGTTTCGTCGCAACAATGGTCCTGCCATTCGCAGAACCTGCGCCCGCTTCATCGAGCTATGCCGCCAGATTGGGTTGCTGGCAGGCGCGAGCGTTGCCATCGACGGATCAAAATTCAAAGCCGTCAATAACCGCGACCGCAACTATACCGCCAACAAGATGAAGCGGCGCATGGCGCAGATTGATGAGAGTATCGCGCGCTATCTGCATCAACTTGAAAGTGCGGATCGGCAGGAACGTTCGAAGGCGCGGGCAATGCGCATCAATCGTCTCAACGAAAAGATCGACAAGCTGCAGGAGGAGATGGAACGGCTCGCTGCACTCGACAAGAAGCGTTTGGAGCAGCCCGACGAACAGATCTCATTGACTGATCCCGATGCCCGATCGATGGCCACCAGCGGTCGCGGTTCAGGCGTTGTTGGTTACAATGTGCAGGCTGCCGTCGATACGGCACATCATCTGATTGTGGCGCACGAGGTGACAACGAGTGGCTCGGATCGCGCACAGCTTGCGCCGATGTCTAAGCTGACGAAACAGGTCCTCGGCGTTGACAAGCTCGATGTGGTTGCCGATCGCGGATACTTCTCAAGCGAACAGATCCTGGAATGCGCCAATATTGACGTCACGGTCACGCTGCCGAAGCCACAAACGTCAAACAACAAGCTCAAAGGTCTCTTCGTCAAAGCCGACTTTCGGTACGTGCCCGACCAGGATCTATATGTCTGCCCGGCAGGTGAGTTGCTGATGTTCGTCTCGCACAAACGCGAGACTGGTGGCTTGAACCAGCGGCGTTACGCGACAAAGGAATGCGCAACCTGCAATCTCAGGAAACGCTGTACAACAAGCTCCGGGCGTTCCGTCACGCGATGGGAACACGAGCATGTTCTTGAAGATGTGCAACGACGACTGGATGAGAACCCACAAGCAATGCGGACGCGGCGCGAGACGGTCGAGCATCCTTTTGGAACTCTTAAGGCACGGATGGGCGCAACGCACTTCCTGATGAAACGATTGCACAACGTGAAAACCGAAATGGCACTTGCGGTGCTGGCCTACAATCTCACCCGCGTCATGAACATCCTCAGAATTGGACCACTGATCGCCAAAATCAGGGCGTTTTCGGCGGGCTTTCTAGTTATGCAGTGGTACAAAACGCCGTCAGCAACTTCGCGTAGCTCAACGCGCGTTTACGCCGCCCGATTGTCATCTACTAGCCACGAAACCAACCATCTAGCTGCGATGTCTTACAGAACCGAGTTTTGACACAACCAAGACCCAGAGCTGACGAACGCCCCCTGCGCGTGAGAGCTCAACGATCAGCGATGACTGAAAACGCTGCGGCGGGCCCGCGCGATTTCCAGCAAGTTTATTCGCGCCGCTAAGACCGCCAACTGACCTTATCTGCGGATGACGGTTGGCCGAGTTTCCTCAGCCTCATCGTGGGCAGATCCGCGTTGGCATGATTGTTGCCGCTCACCGGCGATGCAAGCCGCCGGT
>JBCBHD010000355.1:0-2731 GCA_038526115.1 Pseudomonadota bacterium
TGCCCCGGTATCACTAACAATATGTTCACCATTATCGGCGACAAGTTCGGGGTCACTCGCGGGCCCGGATGCGCAGGTAGCTCCTGCAAACACGGTCCTGGTCCGCACAACTGGCCAAGGATACGTATCAATGCCTTTCACACTGTCGCTCCCTCGCATTGCGGGATTTGCTCTTGCTAGCGGCGCTCTAGCTGCATGTAGCGCGGGGCCGAGCGCGCAACTTCCTCCTGCTACAGTTAGCACCACGCCTGAAGCTCCCACTGACGATTATGTCTTGGGTCCACTCGATCAAATCACGATCCATGTATGGCGCAATCCTGAACTGAGCGCGGAAGACATTCAGGTTCGTCCTGATGGCCGGATCACCATTCCTTTGGTCCGAGACTTGGTAGCCGTTGGCAAAACGCCGTCGCAGCTTGAACAAGATATCACAGAGCGTCTGTCGCAATATATTGAGCAGCCGATTGTCTCGGTCATTGTGAACGAATTTAACGGCGCTTTGCCCCAGCAAATCCGTATCACAGGCGCGGGCGCTCAACCCGCTGCGCTACCGTATCGGACTGGCATGACTGCGCTTGACGCGATGATTGCCGTGGGTGGCCTCGGCGAATTCGCCGCTGGCAACCGCGCAACCCTGACCCGCTTTAATCCAGAAACCGGCCGCAATCAGGAATACCGACTGCGGCTCAAGGATCTACTGAACAAGGGCGATGCGAGCGCCAATGTCGCTTTGCGTCCCGGTGACACGATCTCAATCCCGGAGAGCCGTTTCTAAGGCGCGCTGGCAGATATGAACGAGATTTTCGAAGAACTGCGCACAGCGCTCTATTCGGTCTGGCATCGACGCTGGATCGCGCTTGGCGTTGCGTGGGCGGTCTGCTTGCTTGGCTGGCTTGTCGTGGCTTTGATCCCCAATACCTACGAATCAAAGGCGCGAATTTTTGTCGATGTTCAAGATGTGCTGTCTGAAGAGCTCGACATCGCCGGAGACGGTGAAGAAGAGATCATGAAGGTGCGTCAGACGCTTTTGAGCTCTGACAACCTTAGCAAGGTCATCACTTCAACCAAACTTGGAGACGGCATTTCTGGTCGCAGTCAGCTTGAGGCAGCCATTGCTGACCTGAGCGAAGACGTTCGTATCGAAAGCGAAGCGGATAGCCTGTTCTCGATCACCGCGGAAGTGGGCTCACGAGGTCTTAGCGATTCGGAGAATGCGGTTCTTGCGCGCAACGTCGTGCAAAAGCTGCTCGATATCTTTCGTGAAGAACACATTTCCGGCAACCGAGCTGACATCGGCAGCGCCATCGCAGAGTTGAATGACCAGCTCGAAGAGCGCCGTGTTGAACTGGAAGAGGCCGAACAGCGCCGGATAGCGTTTGAAACGCAATACCCCGATCTCATCGGAGGCTCCGACACTCTCACCAGTCGAGTGCAGCAGGCGCGCACCGAGCTGCGCGATATTGACGCTGATCTGGCTGCCGCTCAAAGCGCGCTCGCAAACATAAGCGGGCAACTCGCAAACACTCCTCGCACACTTCTGAGCGGTGCAAACGCGGTCGGGCCGCAAGCATCACTGCTACAAGCCCAGTCGCAACTGGCTGAATTGCGTGGACGCGGCCTCACGGAAGAGCATCCGGACGTGATTGCGACGAAGCGCCAAGTGGTCATTTTAACCGGGCAGGTCGAAGCGGCCGGTCCACAGACACCCCAAGGTACGCAAAATCCTGCGTATACGTCTCTGCTCGCAATTCGCTCTGACCGTCAGGCTGACGTTGAATCACTCCAAGTCAGGCGTGCAGGCATACAATCAACGCTTGCATCGCTCGCTGCCAGTCAGGCGTCTGAGCCAGCGGTAGCTGCTGAAGCAAACCGGATTGCCCGTGACTACGATGTTTTGCAGACGGCCTATGAAGGTCTGCTTGAGAAGCGAGAGCAACTGCGCACACGCGGCAATGTCGTCGATGAAACAAGCCAGTTTAAGTTTGACCTCGTTGACCCACCTGTTGTTCCGCAGAAGCCATCTGCTCCAAATCGGCCATTATTGCTGATTGGCGTCTTGTTTGTCGGTCTCGCAGCGGGTGCAGGGGTGGCGTGGGGGCTCGGTCAACTGCGCTCTAGCTACGCAACTGCCAACAAGCTCGAACGCTCTATGGGCTTGCCTGTCATCGGATCGATCTCCCTGACAATGTCTGAGGCTGCAAAAGAGCTTGGCCGTAAACGATTGAAGCAGTTTGCTGGTGCGACTGCGGGACTGTTCGCAGTTCTTGTGATCTTGTTGGCGATTGAAGTCGTCTCCGTCGGAACCATAGCGTGAGGAGGCTGAGATGAACGATCAGTGCAAAATTTCAGGCAAGAATGCAAAGCCCGGTTCGCTCTTCGAACGAGCCGATGCGGCATTCGGTTTGGAGAATTTAGGGACATCGGCAGTTCCTAAGAATCTACCGGCCAGCAAACGCAAGGCTGTGCGTCCAAAATCTGAGCCAGAGGTAACGGCAACTGCGGCTCCTACTGCTCCCGTTGCTGCGGCTCCTCAAACGCCAACTGCACATGCCGTACCGAAGGGCTTTCAGGCCGAACCAGCACCCCAGCCAGAGCGCGCAGTACAACTGTGCGGCCCTCGGATCGAGATTGATCGTGACTATCTGCATGATGCAGGTCTGATCATCCCCGAAGATACTGTGACGGGCCTCTTGGAGGAATTCCGCATTGTTAAGCGAGAGCTCCTTGCTGA
>JBCBHD010000356.1:0-2684 GCA_038526115.1 Pseudomonadota bacterium
GACGATGGCGTCTTCGGCGATCGACCAGAAACCCCATCCCACTGTTCCCCAAACCGCAATTCCCACGAATGAGACACCCAGCATGGCAAACAGTTTGCCCATGAATACCGCGTCCATCGGCACGGCTGCGGCGAGGATTTCGATGATCTTGTTGCCTTTCTCCTCGGCGAGGTTCGAAAGAACCATCCCGCCAAGCAGCATCGTCAGCAGGAACAGCACCATCTGTGCAGCCTGCGCGGTCTTGATGCGGGTGGACCGGTCAGACGCGGCACTGGTTGCGACAGTCGTCTCTGCAATTTGAGGGAAGCGGGAAGGTGCAGCCTGTGTCGCGGCGGCGGCAATCAGGCCCACAGTGCCGCGCCACCGTTCGACTTGCTTATCTGTCCCCACAAGCTCCGGGGCCTCTGGGCTGCCGGTCACGATTGCGACATAGTTCCCGCGCCTTTGTTCGAGAAACGCTCGTGCATCAAAATCAGCCTCGCGCTGCGCTTCGGGAACTTCCCTGAGTTCCGGCAGGCCGCGCCCGATCTGTTCCGCGAGATTGCCACGCGCCAGCAACATGGCTGCGTTGTCTTCCGCGCTCATGGCGAGGCCGACTTCAATACTGACGGCCTGAGCCGAGGTCTGTTTGCCGATGCTCCCGGCCAGCCCGCCGACAAGAACGGGGAAGAGCGGCCCTATCAGGAAGAACAGGAATGCGCGGCTGAACAAGACGGCGATGAAGTCGCGCCGGGCAATCACCCAGGCGGCTTCGAGCCGCGACAGGCGCGGATTGGCGTCGATAGCGGTTTGATCGAACTGGCTCATGCGGCTTCTCCCGCTTGGTCAGCTTCAAGCTGACGCGCTGCGGCTTCGCCAGCGATTGCAACGAAGGCATCGTGCAATCCAGCCCGTTCGATCGAAAGTGAAAGGATGCCTGCTTCCCCTTCGATCAGCTGTTTGAGCAGCGGCTCAACACCGGTTTCAGGAAGGGAGAAATAGAAGAAATCGCCCTCGCGGCGCGCATCATCGGGGAGAGCGGCGGTCCAGCCCCCTTCGCGAGCGCGGGTTTCGAGGCGGACCTGAGCCGGAATGCGATCGCGTGCAGCTTCAACGCTGCCGGCATACGGCACTTTGCCGCCTGCAATAATCGCCACCCCTTCACACAAGCGTTCAGCGTGGTGAATGACGTGAGTGGAGAAAATCACCGTTACGCCGTCTTCCGCCAAGGCGCGGATCATGCGTTCAAGCTTGCCCTGGTTGATTGCGTCCAGACCGGAAAACGGTTCATCCAGCACCACCAGCTTTGGCCGGTGCACCAGCGTGCCAAGCAATTGCACCGTCTGCGCCATCCCTTTCGACAATTCGCGGATAAGCCGGTTGGCAGCATGTGCTAGATCGTGGCGTTCCAGCAGCTCCAGCCCGCGTTTGCGGCCCTCCGCTAGCGGCAGGCCGCGCAATGCACCCATAAAGGCAATCGCTTCGATAGCCTTCATAGCCGGATACAGCCCGCGCTCCTCTGGCAGATACCCGATCAAACGACCGATTTCGTGCGGGCGATCATGCCCGAAAATGCGGCGGATGCCTTCATCGGGGTCGATAATCCCAAGCAGCATGCGCAAGGTCGTGGTTTTGCCCGCGCCATTTGGGCCGAGGACACCGTAGATCGCTCCTTCGGGGACGGAAAGATCCACGCCGTCGACTGCAAGGGTTCCATCGAACGCCTTGACCAGCCCGCGGGCTTCGATTGCCAACGGACCTGTCTGTGGGGGAAGCGCGGCCCGATTGCTCGCCGACATGTGTTCGCCTATCGCCATATGCATGAGTGCCACGGTTAACGTGCGAGACTAAACGGGAGCAACCCCAAGCATGGTTAATGGCGCGTCCATACCTGACATTGCGGAGCGACTGAAGGCTGAGGCGGAAGGGCTGGGTTTCTCCGCCATTGGCTTTGCCAGCGCGGCAGAAGATCAGGTGCGGGCCGAAAGGCTGGAACAATGGTTGGGCGATGGCCACCACGGCTCAATGGAGTGGATGGAAGCGCGCAAGCATCACCGCCGCTCGCCGCAAGGCCTGTGGCCTGATGCCCGCAGCGTGATCGCTTTGGGCATGAGTTATGCCCCGGCTCACGATCCCCTCGCGCTGGAAGCCCATTCAGACCGTGCGCGCATCTCCGTCTACGCGCAGGGCAAGGATTATCACGATGTCGTGAAGAAGCGGCTGAAAGCGCTCGCTCGGTGGCTCATCGCAGAAGAGCCGGATGCCGAGGTCAAAGTGTTCGTGGACACCGCCCCGGTTATGGAGAAGCCGCTGGGAGAAGCCGCCGGGATCGGCTGGCAAGGTAAGCACACCAATCTCGTAAGCCCGGTGCATGGCAGTTGGCTTTTTCTCGGAGCGATCTACACGACGCTGAAATTGCCTTTGTCCGAGCCTCAGCGCGATCAATGCGGGTCATGTCGTGCATGCCTCGACAGCTGCCCGACCGACGCTTTCCCCACGCCTTACACGATCGATGCGCGCCGCTGTATTTCCTACCTCACGATCGAACACAAAGGACCGATTGCCGAAGAATTTCGCGAAGCATTGGGAAACCGGATCTATGGCTGCGATGATTGCCTTGCCGTATGCCCCTGGAACAAGTTCGCTGAAGCCGCGCATGCCGCGCGCGAATATTTGCCGCGTGCGGAACTGGTTGCGCCGCGGCT
>JBCBHD010000357.1:0-2678 GCA_038526115.1 Pseudomonadota bacterium
CATGAACGCAGAAGATGCGAGCGCGGTCGTCGCTGGCGATCTCGCTGCACAGGCAAATGGGCCCAAGGCTGCCCGCGGACCGCGTCAGGTTCTGCTCCGGCGAGTTATGGTTGTGTGTGAAGGCAAAAGGCTCGATGCAACTGTGCGCAACATCTCAGAAGGCGGGGCGATGGTCGAAGGGCTATGGGAAATCCGCCCCGGTAGTGGGATCGAAATCGAATTTTCGCGTGGCAAATCCGTATCCGCTCAAGTGCGATGGTCACGTGAGAACCGGGTCGGGGTTGAATTTCCCGTTCCGCTCAAACGCCGTGCAGACGGCACATTTGCCGTATTGCGCGGCATGCCGGACCAGATGGCGTTTTCAAGCACTTAGAAAAGCATCGTATCCTGCCAGCCACTGATCAATCGGAATTAGGCATCTGCATTAGGCAAAAAATAACCAACCGGGTTTACCCGTAGTTGAGGTTCAGGAGCATGTCCTGAATCAACGGTTTAGCGTCGCGCGGAGGATTGGCACAGGTGCCCCTCAAGGGTCTTTTGTCTTCAAGAAATGGCAGCGGATTGCTGCAGCGTGGGCGTGGTGATGCCGCCTCGGCGCTGAGTGATGGTGAAAAGCTGGCCATGCTCGACCAGCTCGAACAGTCTGGTCTCGGCTGGTTTTGGGCCAGCGATGTTGATGGCAACTTGACATACCTGAGCGCCGCGATCGCGGAACGGCTGGACGTGCCGCTTGCGGACCTTCTCGGCAAACCGCTGTCGACTACCTTTTCGCCCATTGAAGGGCAGGGGCGCACCAAGTCGCTGGCTCTGATGCTCGGCGCACGTAAGGCATTTTCCGGATTTGCCGTGCAGGCAACTCAAAAGCCGGGTGGGGCCGTACTTAGACTGGCCGGGCAACCCTCCTTCGATGGCAGTAAGTTTACCGGTTTTCGCGGGACCGGGGCGGACATTACTGATGAATACCATCGCGAGGCCGAAACTGAGCGATTGGCAAAATTCGATTCGCTGACGGGTCTCGCCAATCGCCATCGGATGGCGCAGATGATCGATGGTACGTTGACCGCTTTCAAGCAGGCCAAGCGAAATTGTGCGATCCTGATGCTCGATCTCGACCGCTTCAAGCACGTGAATGATACTCTGGGCCATGCAGCAGGCGACGAGTTACTCCGGCAGGTTTCCGATCGATTGCAGCGTTCGATTGACCGTGAATGCGAGATTGGCCGGTTGGGTGGCGACGAATTCCAGGTGATGATCCCCGATCTGGATGACCGCGGTGAATTGGGCGAGATAGCGATGAAAATCATCGATATGCTCAGACAGCCTTATTCGCTGGAAGAGGGGCGCTGCGTAATCGGTGCGTCTGTCGGTATTGCTGTGGCCCCGCATGATGGTGTGACCCGGGAAGAAGTGGTTCGATCCGCTGACCTCGCATTGTATGCCGCGAAGAATGGCGGACGAGGGCAATACCGCTTCTTTTCTGGCGAACTAGAGAACGAAGCGCTTTTCCGTCGTCGGCTTGAAGAAGATCTCGGCGAGGCGGTGCGCGAAAACCAGCTTTTCTTGAAATATCAGCCGATTGTCGATGCCAAGTCGCAAAGTGTAAGTGCGCTGGAAGCTCATATTTGCTGGATGCATTCGCAGCGCGGCGAGATCGACGAAGAGGAATTCGCTTCCATTCTGGACGGTGCTAGCCAGGTCGTCGAAGTCGGTACTTGGGCAATTGCGGAAGCGTGTCGTCACGCTGCAGAATGGCCCGAAAGCGTGCGTGTAGCGGTCAACGTGCCCGTGCAATTATTCGGCTCAGACGATTTTGTGGATTCTGTGTCCGAAGCATTGCAGGAGGCTGACCTGCCTGCTGCCCGACTCGAACTGGAAATTAGTGAAGCTGTATTCTTCGGCGATACAAACGCGGTCGATCGCACTCTGGCGCAATTGTTCAAGCTTGGCGTTCGTTTGACTCTCGATGAATTCGGCAGCGGATATTCCTCACTGGCCTACCTGCGCAGGGCGCCGTTTGACACGATTAAGATCGATGAAAATCTCGTGCTAGAAGCGGAGCAGCGCGACGGTCGGGAACTCGGCCTGATAAAGGCTATCGTAGCGCTGGCTGGCGCGCTGGAAATGGACACGATTGCCAATGGGATCGAAAGCAACTCGCTGCTGGGATCGCTGAATGCGTGCAATGTGCGCTTTGTTCAGGGTCCGATCTTTGCGGAGCCTATGCCGCGCGAAGTGGTTGAAACCGAACTTATCGGTGACGCATGGAAGATAGCTCCGAGTGGCGACCGAATGAAGCGCGCTCGTCGTCGTACTGTGTTCCGCAAGATCCAGGTTATTCACGATGATCACTCTTACGAAGTGACTTTGCGCAATCTTTCGAAAACCGGCGCGCTTATTGAAGGCTTGGTGGATGTGCCAAAAGGCACGCAGTTCGTAGTTGATCTGGGCGGTGGACAATTGGCTGTTGCGACGGTGATCCGCAGCAATGGCGATACGCAAGGCCTCGAATTCGAACAGCATCTTATCGATGATGGATCAGGGGGCCTGTGCACACGCAACCGCGTCTCGCCCTACGCTTTGTCTGCCGCTGGCGCTCCGCTCGCGGCATTGTCACAGGGAAGTTACAAAGCGATGCCTGGCGGAATGCTGGGGCAGGGAGCAAGCGTGCCGCAGTTCGG
>JBCBHD010000358.1:0-2677 GCA_038526115.1 Pseudomonadota bacterium
CCACGAAATCCACTGAGCTGGAGTTAAACGAATCTGCAAGAACTTGAATCGGTTGGCTTTTGCTCACCAGATCGATCCCTTCCACGGCCTCGCTAATCACAGAGCTCGCATGGTCGAGGTCGGTATCATACGACACGCCGATCACCACTTCGAACCGACGTTCCTCCAAATCGGTTATCACTTCGACTGGATTTTTGAAGAGCATCGAGTTGGGCAAAACATGCAGCTCTCCGGAGAAAGCGCGGATGTGCGATTCCCGAAGGCTGATGAATTCGACTTTGCCGTGGATATCGCCTGATTTAATCACATCGCCAATCTGCATCTTGTCGCGTAGCATGATCATCACGCCGGCGAGGAAGTTCTCGAAGAAATCTTGGAACGCAAATCCTACAGCCACTGCGCCGATGCCAAGGCCGGCAATAAGCCCGGATGGATTGAAATTGGGAAACACGACCATCGCAGCAATCATCGTACCGCCCAACCACACGCCCAGTCTGACCATCGTTTCCACCAAGTTGCGCAGGGATGGCCGCAGCTCAGTCTTCCCGATAATCCGCGAACTAATGCGGCTTGCGCCTTTGGCAATGATCCATGTGATCAAGATGATGGCGAGGGCAATCACCATGGCCGGTAGCAGGGTAACGAAGCTCTCGGCCATCGTGTTGAGTTGGTTAAGCAAAGTCTGAAGCATGATTGTGTCTCTGTTTCCTCCTATTATTACCCAATGGATGCCCCCCTTGGCTTGTTCCGAGAAAGTCGGTTCAGCCGCTGTGACCCTTAATCAATCAGGCAGGTGGACTTGGAGCCGAGACGGAGGCAACACGCACGCGCTACAAGGAGACAAGACCAGCTATGCGCCAAGAGACCGAAGAGCTTGCAGAAATTCGCCGTGCCGTGCGCAGCCTCTGCGATGATTTTCCGGGGGAATATTGGCGCGAAAAGGATGCTGCTCGGGCATATCCTGGCGAGTTTGTCGATGCGCTGACTAAGGCCGGATTTCTCGCAGCTCTCATTCCGGATGAATTCGGTGGAAGCGGCCTGAGCTTGGATGCGGCCTGCGTCATCATGGAGGAAATCCAGGCCAGTGGCTGTAATGGCGGCGCGGCGCATGCGCAAATGTACATCATGAACACGCTGCTTCGGTACGGAAGCGAAGCGCAAAAATCTGAATACCTTCCCAAGATTGCAAGCGGCGATCTGCGGCTTCAGGCATTCGGTGTTTCCGAGCCGACGAGCGGGACCGATACTCTGAGCCTTAAGACCCGAGCCGTGCGGGTTGGCGATGAATATGTCATCAACGGGCAAAAGATATGGACGAGCCGCGCTGAGCATTCTGATCTGATGCTGTTGCTCGCCCGGACAACTCCCAAGGAGGAAGTCACCAAAAAGACTGAAGGGCTTTCGATGTTCCTCGTCGATATGCAGTCGGTCATCGGCAAAGGCATGGAGATAAAGCCGATCCGAACGATGATGAACCACTCATCATGCGAGGTCTTCTTTGATGATATGCGAATTCCAGCGAGTGCGCTTGTCGGTGAAGAGGGGAAGGGCTTCCGCTACATACTATCCGGAATGAATGCTGAGCGTATTCTGATCGCTGCCGAATGTATTGGCGATGCGAAGTGGTTCATAGGTCAGGCAAAAACCTATGCGAGTGATCGCAATGTCTTTGCCCGACCGATCGGCCAGAATCAGGGCATCCAATTTCCGATTGCCCGCTGTTACGCCCAGATGCGCGCTGCCGAGTTGATGGTTCATCACGCTGCTCAGGTCTATGATGAAGGCGGCAACCCGGGTGAAGAGGCCAACATGGCCAAATTGCTGGCATCCGAAGCAAGCTGGGCTGCCGCAGATATGTGCGTTCAGACATTCGGCGGCTTTGGTTTCGCTGAAGAGTACGATGTTGAGCGGAAATTCCGCGAAGCGCGGCTCTACACCGTAGCTCCAATCTCAACCAACTTGATCCTCTCCTATCTGGCCGAACATGTGTTGGGGCTGCCTCGTTCGTATTGATACGCAGGAAAAACGCGCAGATTGCGCACTTTATCGCCCTGATTGGCGAATAGTGCTTGAACCCACCGGTTAACTATGATTCTGTCACTTCCATGAGGGGACGACGGATCAATCAGACACCACAAATGCGCTTGCCCGCTGACCAGGTGAAGCAAGGCGGGGCGCTTTTGCTGCTGCTTGTGCTGACAGGATTGGCAATTGCAGGGCCGACGGGGCTGTTGGCGTGGAGCGAGAATTCGCAGCTGCTTGAACAGCGGCAGGCACACATCTCGGCTCTGACGGAGAAACGCGATGCGCTTAGGAACCGGGTCGAATTGCTCGATCCCAAAGCTGCTGACCCCGATCTGATTGGTGAACTGCTGCGACATCAGAATGTCGTGCATGCCGATGAAGTCGTCGTAACCGTCGAAGACGAAGAATAAGTCCGATACCGGCAAAAGCTGCTCGTATACGAATTCTGCTCGGCCGCTTTACGTTGCGTAAGTGCGATTGACGCGCCTATAGCGAGGACGCGCGCGCTCCTCCCCCAAACGCGCATTCACAGTGTTATGATTACAAAGGACGATAGCCTTGGCCAAACAGCCCAGTAAGGCGAAAGCGGCAAGTAAAGCGCCTGCCAAATCGCGCTCTGCCAAGACCGCCAGCACGCAGTCTCCCATTGCGC
>JBCBHD010000359.1:0-2668 GCA_038526115.1 Pseudomonadota bacterium
CGCCAAGCTTGGCAAGGGCAAGGAGCCTGCTGAAGGCACACCGATCCTGTTGGGCATCACCAAGGCGTCGCTGCAGACCCGCAGCTTCATTTCCGCCGCCTCGTTCCAGGAGACCACGCGCGTGCTGACGCAGGCCGCGGTTGAAGGGAAGCAGGACACGCTGATCGGTCTCAAGGAGAACGTGATCGTGGGCCGCCTTATCCCGGCTGGTACTGGCGCAGGCATGAATCGCATGCGTGTCACCGCATCGAGCCGCGACGCTGCGCTCAAAGCGCAATGGAAGAAGCAGCAGGAAGCGCTGGCAGCTGCCGGTGAAGCTGAAGCCGAACCACAGGCCGACGCGGTTCCTTCCGAGGAAGCGATGAAGGCTGCCATGGGCGGCGCAGCTCCAGCTGGAGGTGATGACACTCCAGCTGCGGAGTAATCTCACCGCTTGAACTGCAAAGCCAAGCTATAACAGGAGGCCCCGTCAGAGCATCTCGCTCTGGCGGGGTTTTCTTTGCTCGTTCAGCAACCGTCTGCGTGCGCGCACATACCTACCGCCTATCGATTTCAAATGGAGGACTGGTATGAGAATCTCAGGAAAACTGCTTACCGCGGCAATCATGATGTCGGCTGTGGTGTTGCCATCAATGGCAAGTGCGCAAGTCGTGGTCACCGGAGCGCGGCAGGATCGCAGCACGGTAAACCAGTATCTCGGCAAAGATGTCTCGGCGATCGGGCTGACACGGCAGGCGGATTTCTTCGTGAAACCGCTCTACGTAAGCTCAGATTCGCGTAACCGCGAAGCCCGCAAAGCAGAGGTAACGACCATGTTGCGCGCGACGATTGCAGCCGCTGAGCAACAGGGTATCTCGCTGGTGGCTGGGCAGTACACACTTGAGCCTGTGACTGTCGATGCGCTCGACAAGCTGACCTTCGGGAATGGATCGCGGCCCGATACAACCCGCGTGACAATTTATGCGAGGCTACCGGTTGGCGGTGAAATCAAGAGTGCGGATGAAGCCGACCAACGGATAGTCCCTTTCGTGAAATCAGTCGCAGCCAATGGTCGCTCCTACATCGACACCGGGCGCACGAGCCTCGCGATCACCGATCCTGACCAATACCGATTGGATGTGGTCAAAACGGTGGCCCGCGAAGCCAGGAGCTATGCCTCTCAGTTCGGCTCTGATTACGGTGTTCTGATCAATGGTCTGGATTCAGACCTGTACTGGAAACAAGCCAGCGAGACTGAGGTCTTCCTCTACATCGAGCACAGTTTCACCATCCAACCAAAGTGATCGACACCGAACTGGCTCGCTGCCGGCTTGTCAGTGGGTCAGTTCGAAGCGCTCTGCGGAGGAGTGGAATCGCTCAGCACAAGCCGAGAGAAAGAGACTTGTGCGTAGTCGCCATTGGCCTTGTCTGTCGACCAGTCGCCAGTTCCTGCGCAACCTGCATACCAGCTGCCGCCACCCGTCTTGGTGCTGCATTGATTGTAGGCGCCGGCTTTGAAATAGAGCGAGTCTCCACCGTAGGCGTATGGATTGTCCTTCTCATCCGCTCCGCGAACGAGACTGCGCGCGTGTTTCACGGTTCCGAGGCGATCATTGTGGAAGGTCAGATACATCGTGTTACGATGGACGTTAATGGTGTAGCTGAATTCTTCACCGAGCCGGATACCGTTCTCGCCTGGATCCTCGGTTGTTTCCCAGTTTCCGCCAAATACAGGGACCGATAGATCGGTCCGATCAGGATCGTCTTTGGCGAGATTGCGTTCGTAGTTCCAGAACACCATGCCGTATTCGTGTCCGGGGAATTTCTTGAAGTAGATCTTGATTGGTTCGTTGCCGTAGCCGAAGCCGCTTTTCGTGCTTTTGTACTTCACGGCATGGATCTGACCGACAACAACGGAATAGGCCGCTTTGGTGGACGGATCGCCAGCGTTTAGCGCGACGTGATCGACTTTGAGCGTCGCTTCGAGCTTCCCGCCCACAGACGCAAATTTGTCAGACCCCTTGCGCGCTTCGACAGCGAAATTGTTCCCCGGATCATGAGTGCCGATCCGCGTATTCTTTCCACGTGGCATTTGGCGCAATTCGCTGCGGGTGTTCGAAGAATTCGCCGTTGTGATCGCCTTGTTTGGAGCGGTGAACACCATGCGCCCGTCATCATCGAGATAAAAGTAATCAGAGTGCTGATACGACTGCAGCTTCGCGACAGAGATCTCATCTGGCTTGTTGTCGGAATTCTGGTCATCGGGAAGGGTGATTTTCCAATGACCGAGATCAAAAACGCTACCGGGCGGTTGCTGCGCAGGGCCATGCGCTTGTGCAATTCCTGTAATGCCAAGCGTGGCCAATCCAGCCAAGGCAATCGAAGTCCGGTATAGCTGCATACTGATTAGTGTCTCTCTTCAAGCTGGGTTAGGCCATGGGATGCAACATTGCACCTGAACAGGCAATGTGCGGAAGCATTATTGCTATTGAGAATTGGTTGCAGTAATGAGTCGCCCCGACGTTACTCAGCGCATCAATCAAGTCAGGAATCGCATGGCTCACAATATCAACCCTTCGCCTTCCTCCTTTGCCACAATATCGAAATTGGCGGAGCGCCGACGCATGGAAAGCTATGGGCCGATTGCGAAAAGATATCTCTACTCCTTGCGGTTGATCGCAGTGCATGA
>JBCBHD010000360.1:0-2659 GCA_038526115.1 Pseudomonadota bacterium
GCTCGCTGCGCCGCGCGGTGAAACCTTAGCTGGTGCTCCCATATCGACTCGCACAGCCTCGTTCTCATCAATATCGACGCGGACATGAAGCGGATTGGTCTCGCCCATTTGGATGAAGGGAGCAGCGTTGCCGCCGCCCTGCGTGGCGACGAATTCTCCGGGGCGGATATTCACGGCGAGGATTTCACCCGCAACAGGAGCACGAACGGTGAGACGACCCAGCTCGGTTTGTGCACTGGAAGCTTGGGCTTGCGCTGCACCAAGACGGGCACGGGCAAGCTCAAGACGGCTCGACGCTGCGGAGGCTTCCCCTTCTGCGCGGATCACTTCGGAGCGGCTCACAGCGGCAGGATCGGAGAGCTCTTCATAGAGCGCAAGTTGCTGGCGAGCCGTGCTGCGAGCAGTTTGCGCCTCGCCTATAGCAGCGCGTGCTTCGCGGATCGCAGCATTGGCTTCTGACAGGCGCGAACGGGCGGCGCGGTCATCGACGGTGAAGAGGACTTGGCCTTTCTCAACCCGGTCTCCCGGGGACACGCGGACATCTGTTACCAGTCCCGATAGAGCTGAGCCGATGTCGATCACTTCGCTTGCGGGTTCGACAATGCCAGCGCCAGCGACACGCGCACTGTCAGCCAGTTCGCCAGAGGCTTTGGGCGGTTCACTGGCAGGCTCAGCAGTCGAGCGGTCGGGGAGGCCAGAAGCGATGTAAATCACCGCCAAAACAATCCCGATCAAAGCGATCACAGGCAATATTTGGCGCGAAAAGCTCAGATTGGAGGGTAAGAGAGCCATGGTTTCCTCAAGTCGGTTGAGAGTGATCAAAAAAGTCGATTAGTGGCCTTCAGGCATGTCTGCGCCGTCATGCGTGACCAAGCCATCCTCAAGCACAAGGATACGGTCAGCGAGATCGAAAATGCGATTGTCGTGCGTCACGATGATGCAGGCGCGGTCAGGTGCAACAGCGACTTCGCGCAGCAAGTCCATCACGCGGCGGCCTGAACTGGCGTCAAGCGCAGCGGTGGGTTCGTCACACACGACAAGGCGCGGTTCGTGAACGAGTGCGCGAGCGATAGCAACGCGTTGCTGCTGTCCGCCTGAAAGCTGGTTTGGAAGTTTTTCCGCTTGGTCGCCGATATTGAGCTTCTCAAGTAGCTCAATCGCCTTTTCGCGCGCTGGCCCAAGCGCCATGCCTTTAGCGATCAAAGGAACGGCAGCGTTTGCCGCAGCATCAATCGACGGGATCAGATTGTACTGTTGGAAGATAAATCCGATATTCTCGAGCCGGAAATTGACGAGCTCGCTGTCTGACAGTTTGTAGATGTCGGTGCCGAAGACCTTCACCTCACCCTCCGTTGGCCAGAGGATGCCGCACATG
This sequence comes from Pseudomonadota bacterium, assembly GCA_038526115.1. Lineage (GTDB taxonomy): Bacteria > Pseudomonadota > Alphaproteobacteria > Sphingomonadales > Sphingomonadaceae > Erythrobacter. The sequence goes on from JBCBHD010000360.1 coordinate 1,376, forward strand.
ATCGAGATGAGCGTCGTTTTGCCAGAGCCGCTTTCGCCCACCACAAAGGTCATCTCACCGGATCGTATGTCGGTGTCGATTCCGTGCAGTACACGTATCGTAGACTGGCCCGCCTTGAAGTCGCGCACAATGCCGCGTGCGCAGATCGCTGCTTCAGGCGAGCATCCGCCGATAATTGAGGTGTCGATGGGGTTGCCGTTGATATCGTTCATGGTTTTTACCGGAACACAGATGCAGGTTCAGTGCGCATCACGTTTCGCAACGACACCCAACCGGTGAGAGCAAGAATCACGATAACCGCGACCAAGCTGACCAAGGGGATTTGCCAAGGGATATAGAAGCCCTTGAAAGTCGGGTTCTCTGAAAAGCCGAGGATGAACAGCACAGTGCCGACGACCCCCAAAGCGTATCCCATCGACCCCACAAGGCTTGCTTGAGCGACCACCATGCCCGCGATTTTGCGATTGGTGACACCGATCGCTTTGAGAGCGCCGAATTGTTTGATGTTGTCGCGGATGAACAGACTGAACGTAAGTCCGACAATCGCCACGCCCACAATAAAGCCGAGCGCAACTGTGATCCCGAAATTGAGCGGAATGCCCGTGTTCTCAATAATGAAATCAATGCCCGATTGCGCCAGCTCTTCACGCGTATCAGCCTTGAGCCCGGTTTGATCCTCAATCCGCTGCGCCACTTCCTCTGCGGTCAAGCCATCGCTAACTCCGACCAGCACAAACGTCATCCGATTGCGGGTGCCGGGAACGTAGTTCAGAGCCTGACTGTACTTAGTGTAAAGCGTGACTTGGCTGGTGAAGCTGGGAATTGAATCAGCGACGCCTCGAATAACGGCGCGTTGATCGTTTAGCTCAAGGCGTTGTCCAATAGGGTCTTCGCCTTGCTCAAAAAGATTTGTGATACCGACATCGTCGATCAATACCGTATCTGGCTGCGAGAGGGTGTTGCGATCCCCCTCGACCAAGCGTTCAGGCAGTCCGATCTGCGTCGCGTCATCGACGCCAACAATCGTCACCCCTTCGAGATCGCCCGTCCGTGTTCTCACTGAGGCGACGGCGCGCAGGTGTGGGACGGCCCATTCTACCCCTTCTACTGACCGCACTTCGGAAAGCGCAGTGGAAGGCATGGCATAATTGACTTCGGTGGTGCGGCTCACTGGGTCCATCACCCAAACTTCCGCTTCGGGCGCATTGTAAACGCCGCTCGCGCCGCGCTCGATCAAATTGACGAAGATCGTCAGCTGCTGGGTGATGAGCAGAGTTGAAAAGG
>JBCBHD010000361.1:0-2629 GCA_038526115.1 Pseudomonadota bacterium
AGCTCGGCGAAAACGGCCCGCCGGTGGTGACGCTGGAGCTGATGGGCGAAGATGGCGATGATGTGTGCGTCGAAGTGGATGCCAAGCTGTTGAAGGACATCGATAAAAACAGAGCGCGGTATTATGTGAATGTGCACACCACGGCGTTCCCGGCAGGCGCGATCCGAGGACAGCTGGGCGCGGAGTAAAGTGGTGAATGTGGCCAGCCGAGAGTCGGCTCTCTAGCGCACCACTTCCATCTTCACACGGGCGTGGCCGCGGCTGATCATGCCGATCTTCTCGGCCGCTGCGCGGGACAGATCAATGCTGCGCCCCCGGATGAACGGCCCGCGATCGTTGATGCGCACAGTCACTGTGCGGCCATTGCTGGGGTTCGTCACGCGGACTTTGGTGCCAAAGGGCAGAGTGCGGTGCGCAGCCGTCATCGCCCGCATGTTGAACCGCTCTCCATTGGCGGTGCGGCGTCCGTGGAACCGGCGTCCGTAATAGGAGGCGATGCCGGTGCCAAGGCTGCGGACGGTCTTGCTGGTCGGCGGCGGGGGCGGGGTCTCGATCGGCGGATCGAACCCGTCGAGATCGACAGCTCCGGCTGAGCGGATGACGGCGCGGGGCGGACCTGCATAGGGCTCGAACTGCGCGGCAAAGCTGGTTGTTTCGGCTGAACTGGTAGAAGAAGTCGCGACCTGACGGGCGGGGTCCGACGCGTCGTCCGGAGATGAACTGGCGAGCGACGCAGACAAGGGAAGCACGGCGGCAATCGCCACAAGCACTCCCGCACCGCGCACGGTCCGCCAGGATGAACAGGCCCCTCTCATGCGGCGGCTATACGCCCATGCAAGGGGATGAAGCAAATTTGAGGGCATCGAAGCAGCGCATACGTCGCTCGATTCAGCGCGAGATGCATCCGAGGCGCGGTGGAAAGTGATCCGAGGAATGTGAAGGAAAATGATGCTGCAGCACGCTGCATATGGCCTGGGAGCCAATAGCAAATGGGGCCGGCATTGCTGCCGACCCCACTCTCACCAGCGCGTGGTCGCTCTTTCCCTGCGTGACTTCCGGCGAACCTTCCATCTCGCTGTTCCAGTGCGCACTTGGCACCCGATGTCTCATCCATCCACGCAAGCGCTTCAGGGTTTGTCACCGGCGCTCGCGCCGGCATCCAGCTTCACTTGCGAACAGTTCGCTCGGTCCTGGCCGAAGCCTCTTCCGTACAATCTGCCCCTTGGGTGGAGCCGAGACCATGATCCTTTAATGACCTGCAATCTAACGCTGGTTTCCTAAGCCGAAGCTCATTCTTCCAACAATCGCTGACCAGGTTCATGGTCTTTCCGATGGCTACGCTCGCGTTCCTCTCAAACGATCCGTCTTGCGTTAAGCCGAAGCTTTTTGCATTCCGTCTCTCGAAGTGCGCGTGGACAATCACCACCGCATCTTTGAAACTCAAAAAAGCTGAAAAATCAAAACCTTGCGATTTCATTTTTTCGGCCTTCGTTGTTCCGAAGACATTTGGAGATTGCGTCGGAAGTGCGAGTCGCGCAAGGTCTGCAACCCCGACTTATCCACTTTTGCCCAGATCACTTGTGGAGGGCGGTGGACAACTCAACCGTTCGTCGCATTTCAAAGAAATCCGAATTCTGAAGGGGAAGAAATGGCCCTGGAGTCGGGTAAATCCGCTTAGCGAACAGCGCAGCTGCGTGCGGTTCGACTCGCCATCGGTCATGTATGTTTCACAGGAAAGACTCGATCCGCGGCTTATCGTTCCCGACGGTTGTCGCGTTTGGCGAGCAGTTTCAGCCTGAGTGCATTGAGCTTGATGAAGCCTTCCGCATCGTGCTGGTCATAGGCGCCCGCATCATCCTCAAACGTCACATGCGCTTCTGAATAAAGCGAATGCGGTGATTTGCGCCCTACAACGCTGGCCAACCCCTTGTAGAGCTTAAGCCGCACGGTGCCTGTCACCTTGTCTTGGGAATGATCGATCGCTGCCTGGAGCATTTCGCGCTCCGGGCTGAACCAGAAGCCATTGTAAATGAGCTCAGCATATTTCGGCATCAGCTCATCCTTGAGGTGCGCAGCACCGCGATCGAGGGTTATCTGTTCGATGCCACGATGCGCACGGGCATAGATCTCGCCTCCCGGCGTTTCGTACATCCCGCGTGATTTCATCCCGACAAACCGGTTTTCGACCAGATCAAGCCGACCAATGCCGTGTTTGCGGCCAAGATCGTTTAAGGCCGTCAGAAGCGCTGCTGGGGAGAGGGAAATGCCGTTGAGCGCAACAGCATCGCCCTTTTCGAAATCAATCGTGATATATTCTGGAGTGTCCGGCGCTTGTTCCGGGTGATCGGTGCGCGAATAGACGTAGTCAGGCGTTTCTTCCCACGGATCCTCAAGAACTTTGCCTTCCGAAGATGTGTGCAGCAGGTTCGCGTCAGTCGAAAACGGGCTCTCACCTCGTTTATCGGTTGGCACAGAGATCTGGTGGGCCTCAGCCCACGCGATTAGCGCAGTTCGGCTCGTAAGGTCCCATTCGCGCCATGGGGCGATGACTTCGATATCGGGATCGAGCGCGTAGGCCGACAATTCAAATCGGACCTGATCATTGCCCTTTCCGGTTGCACCATGAGCA
>JBCBHD010000362.1:0-2596 GCA_038526115.1 Pseudomonadota bacterium
AGTGACGAGACGTATGGCCTCGCTGAAGAGTTCGGAGCGCACATTTTGCGCCGCGCGCCAGATGCGTTTTGTAGCGGGTGTCTTCTGCCAATTCCGGCTGGTTCATCGCCTGAGCAAGTCGCGCAAAAATCGCATCGTTGTTCGCTCCAATCATGAATGGTCCATCCTTGCAGGAATAGACATTGCTCGGTGCGATCCCGGGCAGGATGGACCCTGACCGTTCGCGGATGAAGCCGTTGTAATCGTATTCGGGCACTAGCCCTTCCATGACTTGCAGCACAGATTCGTAAAGTGCGGTGTCAACAACCTGACCTTCGCCAGTCTTCTCGCGGTGGTGAAGCGCGGCCAGCACGCCCATCGCGCCATATGTGGCGCACAGAGTATCGCCGATGGACACACCCATCCGGGAAGGAGGGCGGTCCGGTTCGCCTACGATGTAGCGCCATCCGCCCATAGCTTCCCCAATGCCGCCAAACCCGGCTCTGGTGGAATACGGGCCAGTCTGCCCATAGCCGGACATGCGAGCGATGATCAGACCCGGATTAATCGTGTGGAGCGCATCGGGGGAAAGACCCCATTTCTCCAGCGTACCCGGCTTGAAATTCTCAACCAGCACATCCGCCTTGGCGATTAGTTGTCGGGCAATCTCCTGACCTTCGGGAACGCGCAGATTGCATGTGACCGAGCGCTTGTTTCGCCCGATGACTTCCCATTGGACTTTCTCTTCGCCTTGTCCCCATTCCCGCATGGGATCGCCTTTGCCGGGCGGCTCGATCTTGATGACATCGGCGCCCATATCGCCGAGCAACTGGCCGCAAAACGGGCCAGCCAGCAACTGCCCCATTTCGACCACTCGCAAGCCGGCGAGCGCTCCTTCATTAGCCAACGGCATCATTCGGCGGCCTCTGACAGGCCCTGATCGTGCCAAACTGGTTGGATTGGCGCGCTGAGGCCGGTTTCCGCTTCGCAGGCTTCGCGCAATGCATCGATCCCCGGCCCATAGTCGAACAACGGCAGATCGCCGCGCTTACCTTTGATGTCAGCGCGAAGTGCTTCGGTTGCAGCCGCATCGACGGTATGATCATCCTTGACGATCACTCCATATTCGCGCGCGCCTTCAATCGAGACGAGGCCCTGACGCACTTCGAGAGCAACCAGTTCTGGATCGCGCTCCAGCGGGTCGCCCCAACCGCCGCCGCCCCAGGTGATGAAGTGCAACTGCTCGCCTTCTTTCACCGTAACATCTTCAACCTTGTTGCCGACGATTTCGGTCGTTCCATCCAGCCGCTCAAGGATCTTGGTCGCACGTTTGCCGGGATGTCCGCCATTCACACCCCATGGGGGGACAAACCAGCGATCATCGTGGATCGCGACTGCACCATCGGCGAGGAAGCGATAGGTCATGTGGATGCCGTTTCCACCGCGATGCAATCCTGCACCGCCGCTATCGCGCTCGGTCTCGTAGCGTTCGATCCGCAGCGGGAAATACCGCTCGAGAAATTCGTTGGGGACGTTGGTGAAGCCGGGCCATAGCGAGTGCCCATCTGGTCCATCACCAAGCGGCCTTCCGGGAATACCTCCAAAGCCGATTTGGAACAGCTGGAACCAATCGCCTTTCTTGCCGTCCCGATTGTCCCATCCCGAATAGAACAGGTGCGGTGAGGAGGAGAAACCCGCTGCGTTGAGGAATTCTGGCGTCCCCTGACCCAGCAATCCGCCGAGAATGTCAAAAATTCGCCCGAGCGCATGGGTGCGACCCGAGAGGGCTGCGGGGAACTTTGGCTTGAGCAAAGACCCTTCGGGAATGCGAACTTCGATCAGGTCGTAGAAGCCGTCATTGAACAGGATCTGCGGGTCAAAGACCATGATCATGTAGATGCCGAAGAACATCTTAAACATGTTTTCGTTGAGATAGAAATTGATCGAAGCGGCCGATTGCGGGTCCGTTCCGTCGAAATCGAGGATGACTTTATCGCCCTCGCGCCACATCGTGCATTTGATTTTGTAGGGGCCATAGCCTTTGCCATCATCGCAGATGAAATCTTCAAAGCTGGCTTTGGCTTCCGGAATGGCCTGACCGATCAGCGCCTTCATGGCGCGGTGGTTGCGAGCGAGCAGTTCTTGCGTCGCAGAAAAGTACACATCGTCGCCAAACCGGTCTGCCATCTCGACGATGCGGTTGGCGGCGACACGGCAGCTGGCGATCAGCGCGTTAAGGTCTGCCTGGCACCAATCAGGCTTGCGCGTCTGGTGCATCACCAGCTTCATCAGGTCTTCGTTATACTCGCCCTTCTTCCAGATCTTCACCGGAGGAATGCGGACACCTTCCTGGAAGATCGAAGTCGCCTCAATTGGCATAGAGCCAGGCACCATGCCGCCAATATCGGACTGGTGGCCGAACATCGCTGTGTAAGCGATCAGGCGGCCATCCTTGAACACCGGGAGCATGACCAGCCAATCATTCGAGTGGCTGATCGCGCCTTCACAGGAATAGGGATCGGACAGAAAGATCATGTCCCCGTCTTCGATCGTTCCATCAAATCCCTTAAGGAAGCCGTCGATGAAGCTGCCGAACTGGCCAACGATCATCTTGCCA
>JBCBHD010000363.1:0-2576 GCA_038526115.1 Pseudomonadota bacterium
CATCCAGTTTGTAGGCACGCGCATTCTCGCCGCATTCCGCGGCCACTGCCTCGCTGGCGTCGAGATCGATATCAGTCACGGCTACATGTGCGCCTTCGGAAGCAAACAGCTTGGCTGTGGCTTTACCCATGCCGCTGGCTGCGCCCGTGATTATGGCGACGCTGCCAGCGATGGAGCGCGAATTGCTAAATGTCATAGTTCTATATCGCCTTATCTGAATGGCGGTTCGTTAAAGGCCCGCAATTTGCGCGAGTGCAGGCGGTCGCCTTCGTTGCGCAGCATGGAGCACGCTTCCAACCCGATCTGGAGGTGCGCGGCGATAGCCTCTTCGTAAAACTGGTTTGCCTGACCAGGTAGCTTGATTTCGCCGTGAAGCGGTTTGTCTGATACGCACAGCAAAGTGCCATAAGGGACGCGGAACCGGTATCCCTGTGCCGCGATAGTGGCGCTTTCCATTTCCACGGCGATGGCTCGGCTTTGCGAGAAACGTTTGGCGGAAGTGGAGTAATGCAGTTCCCAGTTGCGGTCATCAGTGGTGACGACAGTGCCGGTGCGCATCCGCTGCTTGATGTTCGCGCCTTGGACGCCGGACACTTCCTCCGCTGCGCTGGCGAGAGCGACTTGAACCTCGGCGATCGGCGGGATCGGAATTTCCGGTGGCAACACATTGTCGAGCACGTGATCATCCCGAAGATAGGCATGCGCGAGCACAAAATCGCCGATCTTCTGGCTTGAGCGGACACCGCCGCAGTGGCCAATCATCATCCATGCATGGGGGCGCAACACAGCCAAGTGATCGCAAATGGTCTTGGCATTGGATGGACCGACGCCAATATTCACCAGCGTGATCCCGCGGCCGTCTTCGCGGATCAGGTGATAGGCGGGCATCTGGTGCTTGCGCCAGGCGGTGTCGCTCAATTGTTCTTGAGCATTGTCGACACATTCGCGAATATCGAGGCCGCCGGCTCCTGTAAGGCCGATATACCCGCTTCCATCGTCACTGGCACAAATCTGCTGCGCGCCCCAGTTCACGAACTCATCGACATAGCGATGGTAGTTGGTGAACAGGATAAAGTCCTGGAAATCCTCAACCTTCGTGCCGGTGTAATGCGCGAGGCGTGCCAATGAGTAATCAGTGCGCAGGCCATCGAACAGCGATAGCGGCATGGCTTGATGTTCATCGAATTCGATCCCATCAGCCAGTTCATCGCCGATCAGAGCGAGGTCGGTCGAAGGGAAGTGCTGCGCGATATCGGTCGGTGCGATTCCGACCATGGAAGCGCCAGCCTCTCCATCGAGCACATAGGGGAAGGGGATTTCCTGCCGCGACCTGCCGACAGTTACGTCGATTTCGTATTCGGCGGAAATGAGTTCGAGTTGTTCGCTTAAATAGGATGCGAACAGGTCTGGCCGAGTGATCGTGGTCGTATACGTGCCGGGCATTTCCAGCCGTCCAAACGCTCGGCTGCGGTCGATCGGATTGCCGTTGCCCGAATATCGCAGCGTCAGTTCGGGATAGGCATAGCTTCCGTCCGTGCGCTTGCGCTTGGGCGGGACCGTGCCGTTTTGTCCGAAGGCGATCACATCTGCGCGAAGAGTCGCGACAGCATCATCATAGTGGCGTTGCAGTTGTTCGAGTACGTCGGCAATTGGGGTCATGCATGTATCCTAGTTGTTGAATGCGTATGTTTCAAAGACAGTCCATTGGTCGGTGCCTCTTATAAAAAGGGCGCGGCAGTCTCTCGACGCCGCGCCCATTAGACTCTTCTGCGCGAGAATGCGCAGCGAAGCGATTTTAGACGTCTTCTTTGCCTGCGGCATCCTCTTCAGATGTCGCTTCTGCTTCGGCAGCTTCCTCAGCCGGCGCAGCACTATCCTCAAGCAGTTCAGCGGGGATCTCACCCGGCTCAAGGTTCGGGTCGATACGGTTCGCATCGGCCTGTTCCTCGATTTCCTTCTGCTCTTCAGCAAACATCTGCGCGAGCACGTCAACGCCTTGCGACTGGAGTTCGGCTTCATCGTCCGAACGTGCCACGTTGGCTTTGACAGTCACATGGACCTCTGGGTGCAGTGCGACGGTCACATCGTGCATACCAATCAACTTGATCGGAGCGCCCATAATGACCTGTTTCTTGTCAACATCGTGGCCTTGTTCAACCAGACCAGCGACCATGTCGCGGACATTGACCGAGCCATAAAGCTGGCCGGTGTTCGATGCAGCGCGGATCAGCACGACTTCTGCGCCAGCAACCTTTTCACCGGTTGCTTCAGCCACAGTACGCTTTTCAGCGTTTTCTTTTTCGAGCCGTTCGCGGTTGGCTTCAAAAACGGCCTTGTTCGCGTCGTTGGCACGCAGGGCTTTCTTTTGCGGAAGCAGGAAGTTGCGAGCGTAGCCGTCCTTCACGGTGACAATGTCACCGATCGTGCCGAGCTTTTCGATACGTTCGAGGAGAATGATATCCATTGTCTTTCTCCCTTACTTCACGATGTACGGCAGCAGGCCGATGTGGCGTGCGCGCTTGATCGCCTTGGCGAGCTCACGCTGCTTCTTTGCCGAAACGGCGGTGATGCGCGAC
>JBCBHD010000364.1:0-2568 GCA_038526115.1 Pseudomonadota bacterium
TCTGGTGGATGCCAACCAAATGTTTCCACCAGAGATGTTGCCGGATATGACTGCGCCGTACTTTGCCGGTGAGACCGGTACCCATCGCTGGATCGTTTTCGACCATGGTCACGTGAAGGGTGTGGCCTATTACGTGCCCGAACAACTGACAGATGGCGCATGGAATCTTCTACTGATCGCTGTCGATCCTGTAGTACATGGCGACGGTATCGGTACGACGCTGATGGAATACATCGAGGCTGATCTGGTCCAACAGGATGCGCGGATATTGCTTGTCGACACTTCAGGAATGCCTGAATTCGAACGAACGCGCGGGTTTTACGATATGCTTGGATATGAAAGAGAAGCTCGAATTCGTGACTACTACTCAGTGGGCGATGACAAGGTTACCTTCCGCAAAGCACTAACTTGATCAACGCAGGCCGGGATACTTTATCCCGGCCCTTCCAACCTTGTTCAGCCTGGCTACACTGCCTAGTCTGAATGATATTGCTAATATTGTTTCCACCATGGAGTCCGCTCTGCGCAATTTGTTATCGCTTGCCGCTGTTCTTGTTTTGGGGGTGATACCTTTCGCTGCCAGCGCTTCTGCCGAAACGCGGGAGGAATATCTCGCTCGGCTCAAAGAGATTTGCTCGGTGGATTGCATGCAGCCGCGCCAGTTTCAGCGCACGGCGCGAAAGCGATCGAAATCCAATCAGCAAGACATGGCGGTCATCATGGATGTCGCCTATGTCCGCCGCGCAGGCGACAAGTTCGAACTTCTCAACATCAATGTCGAAACAAGCCATTTTGACGATCTGTTCAATCTCGAAGCCGCTGGTATCGATGTCTCAGGCAGCACCGGGGTGGGGGCTTTGCCGCGAGGCCGGCAGGGCGGGCGCCATCCCAACCTGATTGCGATTGAGATGGACGCTCAAAGCCTTGCAGAACTGCTCAATCCGCCGACGCCTCTTAGGCAGGACGAAGCTGCGGCCGATCGAGATGCTGAGATCGTTGTGGAGGACGAAGTCGAACGCGAGATGAAACCACCCACTCTCGCCACCTTGCGTAATCTGTTGGTCAACCGGCGTATCGTCGTCCGAGGTAAGCCGCAATTGAATGTGGTGTTGGTTGGTGCGAGGCGGGACTTCCTCCGCAAGCAAGTGTCCTTGCAAGTCGCCAATGGGGATGATCTTGTGTTGCTCCCCAGATATGACAAGGATGGCAATCCCAGGCCCGAAGATCTGCCGTGGCTGCATGCCAACACACGGTCCGATTGACCGGATCCACCTGAAAACCGGAAGGAAAACACCCCATGTCGATGGCTTTTGCGCTGCTGCTTCTTGCAGGTTCTCAAGCCGAAGGGTGTCTAATTCCCGAAGCGCAGTTTTCGATGACGACTGAGCCTGAAGAGAGTATCGCGGCTGAGGTGTACCTGCCGTGTAAAGGGCAAACTGCAGAGGAATTGGTGGCCGCGCTTGTCGAAAGAGATGGGAAGCCGGTCGACGCTGAAATCATGCTCACAGAGCGTGAAGTTGAAGTCTCGATGACAGGCCTTTCAGAGCCGGGCGGCGACCAGAAGACAGCAATACTTCGCCGTGCCGAGCAAGGGGATGATGCCAAACCCTATGTGTGCAGGGTCCACAAATCTGCCGCGGGCGATGCCCCGGTGTGGCGTGCTGTCCAGTGGTGTATGACTTTCGTCGTCGGCCCTACCGCGACGGCCAAGATATCGCCGCCATCTGCTGGTTAGAGTGAAAAGTCACGCGACCCGCTGATCATTCGATTGTGAATTCCCTCCACCCATCTCCCAGACCTGATACCCACAGCGAGTAGTCGCCGGGCGGCATGCCTGCGAAGGGCACTTCCTCTGTGAAGCCCGCGGGAACATTGCCAACGCGAAACGTTCCAAGATCAACGCAGGACTGACCGTCCACGCGTTCGAAATAGACGCTCCACACCGGCTTAACCCCATCGAGGTTTCCGCCGCCAGTCGTATGGCCCGGCATAAGCTGAATGAAGTCGATGCAAGGCGGCTCTATCTTGCTGAACAGAATGCCGTTGTCTTGCGAGAGCCTGACCTGCGTGCCGTTCTCGTTGTGACGCAGCTTGATCTCAATCGGTGGGGGCTGACACGATGTGAGCGTGAAGAGCGCTGCCAGTGGCAGTATGAAACGCATTGACCAACCAGTTCCGGCCCTTGTCGGTTTAGGCACCTGGCTCACTCGAATTCAGCGACTGCCGCGTCTTTCGCTTTCAAATCGGCCAGTTCCTTCTTGGCCTTCAATCCGTCGAGGATTGCTGCTCCGCCGAGGAATACAGCGCCGCTGGTTGCCAGAAACAACAACTGTCCACCAAGGCCGGGATATTGCGTCAGGTAGGACGCGCCGCGTGTCATCGCGCCCAGAGCCAGCGCATAGATAATCACGAAGGCTTCGAACCTATTCTTGATTACGAACAGCCTTCCGATTTTGCGCAGCATTCGCTCTCCTTTGCGTTAACCTCTTCAGTAGCAAAGCCCATGCCAACAACGGGTTGGTGCGGGGTTGCTTGGTTAATGCTCGAACGAGTGTAAGCGCCTCCGAC
>JBCBHD010000365.1:0-2565 GCA_038526115.1 Pseudomonadota bacterium
TTGGCTGTTTGCGCACACATCCAACCGTGTGGATGCGGAACTCTCGGCATCTCTCTTCAAGCATCTTGTGGCGCTTCCGCTTAGCTATTTCGAGGCACGTCGGGTTGGTGACAGCGTGGCGCGTGTGCGCGAGTTGGAGAACATTCGCAATTTTCTGACCAGCAATGCAGTTACGGTTGTGATCGATCTGTTTTTCACGATCGTCTTCTTCGTGGTGATGTATCTCTATTCCCCGCTGCTGACTCTGATCGTTGCGCTCACGGTTCCGATTTACATCCTGATCTCGGTGTTCATTACGCCGCCGCTGCGGGCGCGGCTCGATGAGAAGTTTAAGCGCGGCGCTGAAAACCAGGCTTTCCTGGTTGAGACCGTAACGGGGATAGGAACGCTCAAAAGCATGGCGGTTGAGCCGCGCATGCGCGACCGCTGGGAAAAGCAATTCGCGGGCTATATTCAGACCGGTTGGGATGTCACTGTCCTTTCCAACTGGGGCAGCCACCTCATCCAGTTGGTGAGCAAACTAACGACGGTTGCGATCCTCTTTTTTGGCGCGAGAGCTGTAATAGCCGGTGATCTCACAGTCGGTGCCTTGGTCGCGTTCAACATGCTTTCGGGGCGTGTGGCCCAACCGATTTTGCGGCTCTCCCAACTATGGCAGGACTTTCAACAGGTGCGAATCTCGGTTGATAGGCTCGGAGACATTCTGAACGCTCCGGCCGAACCGGAACACAATCCTAACCGAGCCAGCCTGCCTTCGATCAAAGGGCAAGTTGAGTTCGATAAAGTGCGGTTCCGCTATCGCCCAGATGCCCCTGAGGCATTGCGCGGCGTGAACCTGTCCATAGCACCCGGAGAAATGCTTGGTATTGTCGGGCCTTCGGGGTCGGGCAAATCCACGCTGACCAAACTTGTTCAGCGCTTATACGTGCCGGAGCAAGGCCGGGTGTTGGTCGATGGCACTGATCTGGCGCTTGTCGATCCGGCGTGGCTGCGCCGACAGGTTGGCGTCGTTCTGCAAGAGAACATTCTCTTCAATCGAACGGTTCGTGAGAACATTGCTCTCGCCAACCCAACCATTGCGATGGAGCAAGTTATCGCTGCCGCCGAACTGGCGGGAGCGCACGAGTTTATTCTGACTCTTCCGCATGGCTATGACACGGTCATTGAGGAGCGCGGCAGCAACCTTTCCGGAGGGCAGCGACAGCGTCTCGCCATTGCAAGGGCTTTGATCACAGACCCGCGCATCCTGATCCTCGACGAAGCCACCAGCGCGCTCGATGCAGAGAGCGAGGAGATCATTCAGAACAACCTTGCCCGCATTGCGGAAGGTCGGACTGTCATGATCATTGCGCACCGATTATCCGCTGTGCGCCCTTGTGATCGCATAATTACCGTTGAATCGGGCGAGATCACCGAAATGGGGAGCCATGAAGACCTGCTGAAGGCTGGTGGCCGCTACGCCCAATTGCACGCTAAGCAGACTGGTATGGCAGGCGGTTCAGAGTTGACGCCAGCATGAGCTTTTTCGCTGACCGGTTCCCGACTTTGGCCCGCCACTTAGGCGTTTTTCGCGAGAGTTGGCGTGATCAGAACGCGGCTGACGAAGCGTTCAAGCCCAAGGACGAACACGAATTTTTGCCCGCAGCCCTCGAGATCATGGAAAAGCCAGCCAGCCCGGGTCTTCGTTGGCTGATGCTGCTAACATGCGGGCTGTTTGTCCTGGCGTTGATATGGTCGATCTTTGGCCGGATCGATGTTGTTGCGACCGCTGCTGGCAAGACCGTGCCGGGCGACAATGTTAAGATTGTCCAACCGATCGAAATCGGGGCGGTGCGTGCGATCCACGTGAAGAATGGTCAATTCGTGCGCGCAGGTGATCTCCTGATCGAACTCGATCCGACATTGGCAAGCGCGGATGAAGCGCAGAGCGAGCAGACCTTGCTTTCGGCTCAGATCATACAAGCGCGCAACGATGCGCTGCTTGCGCATTTGCAAGGGAAATCCACCCGGTTTGTCGCACCGGAAGGAACGCCGCCAAACATCATCAGAACCGAACAATCCTTCATTCGCAACGCCATTGCTCAATTTGAAGCGGAGCGGAGCGCACTGGCCCAGCAACGCACCGAGAATGCGGCAGAGCTGGCAGCGGCCAACGCTGAAATCGCCAAGCTGGAAGAAGCGCTACCCTACATTGACCAGCAGATGAGTGCCCGCGCCGAGCTTGCTGAGAAGGGCTTCTACTCCAAATTGCAATTGCTTGAGTACGAACAGCTGCGCGCAGAACACCTTCGCAATATCGAAGTGCAGCAAGCCAGCAAGATGCGAGCGGAAGCCTCGATTGGCCGGATTGATGCCGAGCTACGCAGCCTGCGAGCTGGTTTCGGGCGGACGGCAGTAACTGACCTTGCAGAAGCCAATGACCGCGCCACGATGGCCAATGAGGAGCTGCGTAAGGCGGAACGGCGCAGGCAATATCAGGAGCTGCGCGCTCCCGTTGATGGTGTCGTTCAGCAGCTCACTGTGGGAACGGTGGGCGGGGTGGTTCAACCGGCCGAGCCGCTGATG
>JBCBHD010000366.1:0-2565 GCA_038526115.1 Pseudomonadota bacterium
AAAGCTGGTCCGCCAAGTTGCCAAGAAAGTGACTGGTGAGGCCGGAGATTCCGCAAATACCGGTCGATCCGCTGAAGAAAACGCAGATATCATTGCGGTTCAGCGCCACCTGGAGGATTTTCTCGGCTTGAAAGTCCAGATCAAAGCAGATCCGGATCCACGATCTGGCGCGATTACAATCCGTTATGGCACGTTGGATCAGTTGGATCTTGTCTGCCAAAGGCTGACGGGCGGCGACTTTTAGTCAAAATTAAGCATCGCTGGTGACGTGAAATTCCCGATATTTCGGGGATTTTGCTGTGCGCAGCTCAAATTCCTACCTGGCTGGTAACCATACTCAAAAACGAACCTTGAACCCGGGGATCATACTTAGGTCGAGCGATCGGGCAGTTCTGTCCGAATCGGCACGCGTATCTCGCAGACCACAGAGAGAGCGCGCGCATCGGGTAAAAAAGACCACGCTTGGAAGGACCAATAATGACCAAGACATTTCGTATCGGCGTCGCCGCTATCGCTACTTTTGCTGCCATGGGCACTGCTGCTCAGGCTCAGGACACTGCTTCGGCTGACGCTTCAGCAGAAGTTCTCGACGCTCTCGTTCTCACGAACAACGGCGCGCTTGATTTCGGCGCCATGGTTGTCAGCGGCGCTGGCACCGTCACGCTGGATTCCGGCAACAACCTGACCTGCACCGATACTGACATCGTTTGTTCGGGTACAACTTCGGTTGCTGCTTTCGACGTGGAAGGTACTGCTAACAAGGCAGTGACGATCAACCTGCCAACCGGCACGATCAACCTGCGTCACCCAAACTATAACGCTTCGACCAGCACTGGTGAGCACACCATTGAGCTGGCTTCGTTCGAATCGAGCGAAACGAACGCTACTTCGGGCGATCCTGAAGTTGATCTTGACGGCACCGGCAACGGTTCGTTCACCGTTGGTGGCACGATCACCATCGACGGCAGCGAAGAAGCAGGCCTGTTCGAAGGCAGCTTCGACGTTTCAGTTGAGTATTCGTAAGGTCTGAGTTCCCGCCTTCTGGGCGGAACCACATCTTTACAAGCGTCGAGCCGTGTCCGTTCATCGGGCGCGGCTCTTCGCATTTCAGGCGTCAAGATACCGCGAACTGTCGGCAAGTCTTTAATCCTTCTTAACCCTGTTCGCTTACCAAGCTCCGTGAAAACACGCAGTCCAGCGCATTGGTGTGGGGCGAGCATAAACCGGGGACCATTTCAGCGATGCCATTCAAATCACTCTATAAATTTGCCCGAAACACCGCAGCAGCAGCCGCGATTTCGGCCGCAGTGTTTGCCACTCCAGCCAACGCCCAAGGCGATCTTCTCGTTGCTCCAACGCGTGTCATTCTTGATGGAAGCCGCGGGACCGAAGTGATCCTTAGCAATATCGGTTCAGAAGAAGCGACCTATCGTATTGGCCTCGAGCTGCGTCGCATGCTGGAGAATGGCAGGCTTGTGCCGGTCGAAAAGACCGATGCCAATGCAGCGGAAGAAGCTGCTCTGGGCATGATCCGTTATGCACCGCGACGTATCACCCTGCCACCAGGTCAGCCGCAAGCCGTTCGGCTGGCTGCGCGGCCTGGCGCGGACCTTCCTGATGGCGAATACCGGGTGCACATGTCTTTCAAGGCGATTCCGAAACCGCGCGAAGTTACAGAGGAACGTCCGCAATCAGAGGGTGTATCGATCCAGTTGATCCCCATCTATGGCGTAACCATTCCGATCATCGTGCGTCACGGCCGTGTTGAAGCCCAGGTGGCCATAAACCAACCGCGTATCGTCGAAGGGGAAAAGGGGCCACAACTTGCCCTCAACATCACACGAGCCGGCGACAGCTCGACCTATGGGGAGTTGCGCGTCACTAAGGCAGGCGTTGCGGATCCATTGGTGCTGTTGCGCGGCATCGCGATTTATCCAGAGATTGGAAAACGCGAAGTTCGCATCCAACTGACGCAAGAACAGGCGGCCAATATGAGCGGCCAACTACGCTTCGAGTATCGCGATATGCCTGAAGCGGGCGGGGCTGTGATCGCCGCGGTAGACGCGTTCGTCGGCTGATTCAGCCGCTTCGCGGCTTCGCCGCTCGGACGATCGATCATGTTCCTCTGTCGAAACCGAATCCTAGGCGCTGCCGCGAAATTCGCGGTGGCGCTTAGTGCGTTTGGAATCGGCTCTGCGGGATTGTCCACTTCTGCAAATGCGCAAGAGGTCCAGGAAGCAAGCGCGGGTTGGCAGGCGAACGATGATGACTTCCTGTTCCTGCAGCTCGTGGTCGATTCGTACAAGCTCAACTATGATGTGCGCGGCTATCAAACCGATCGCGGGGTGTGCCTGGATCTGGCAGACGTCATTCAGTCGCTCGACCTGCCAGTGCGGATCGACAAGAAGTCGCGCCGCGCAACTGGCTGGCTGTTTAGCGAAGATCAGAAGTTCACGCTGGATCGCGATTCTGGTACAGTACAAAACGTGAACAATCAGAGAGGTCGAGCTCCAGTTGCCAGCGACATCTACGACACCCCCGAGGGTTGGTGCGTGAATGTAAAGG
>JBCBHD010000367.1:0-2534 GCA_038526115.1 Pseudomonadota bacterium
ACGTGCCATGATGCCGTGCCTTTTCAAAGGTTACTGACTGTGGTCGCGGCGACAGATTGAACACGGCGAAAAGACGCTCGCCTTTTTGCCCGCGCGTGAAGCTCAGTACGTCCGCGACAGAGTCGCTTGGCACATCGACCATGGGCGAACCATGCTTGCCGTTCCATAGCGCCTGCTCTTCGGTTTTCAGATCGATTAATTGGCGGAAGAGCGGATCGTATTTGCCTTCCCTCCACTCAATCTCATCCTTGCTGAAAAACTCCAGTTGCTTGCCGAGATCCGCCTCTTGCCCGTTATAGATCAATGGCATGCCAGGGCCGACAAAGCTCAGAGCTATCGCTGCCTCATAGGCCGGACCGTAAATTTCAGCCGCAACACCGTCCCATGAGTTCTGATCATGGTTGTCAGTATATGTCATCCGGTAAGCGCCGCGCGGCCAAGTGTTCTGCTGTCCGGCGTAGTACCCGCGCATCGCTCCAGCACCGCTGCCGTCGACCACAAGCTCTTGCATGGCTTCCTTCCAACCCCACGCATAGGTCGCGTTGAATGCGCGAGCGTGCAGGTCAGGCGTCTCCCATTCGGCCAGCATGAAGACGGGCTTTATCGCTTCAAGTTCGCTGCGAGCTGTTTCCCAGAAATCGAGTGGAACGAACCCAGCGACATCAGCGCGGTATCCATCCACCCCGAACTCGCTCACCCAATAGGTGAGGCTTTCAGTCATGTATTGGCGCAAGGCGGGATTGGAATAGTCGAAATCGACGACATCGGACCAATCGGTACCCGCAGGCGGCGTCATGTCGCCTTCTGGTGTCTTTAGGTACCAGTCTGGATGCTGTTCAGTAAGCGGATTGTCCCATGCAGAATGGTTGGCGACCCAGTCCAGTATGACCTTCAGGCCAAGCTCATGCGCCCGGTCAACGAAGGCCCGAAAGTCTTCTTCAGTGCCGAGATCAGGGTTGACCGCCCGATAATCCTTTACAGCATAAGGGCTGCCCATTTCGCCCTTGCGCTGCTCCTCCCCGATAGGATGGATCGGCATCAACCAGATGATATCGACGCCCATTTCCGCAAGACGAGGCAATTGTTCCTGCGCCGCAGCAAAAGTCCCTTCTGACGAAAACTGCCGGGTGTTCATTTGGTAGATGACAGCATCTTTCGTCCAGTCAGGCGCAACCACTTTCACGTACGGCTGAGGCTCATAGCGGCTGGCGGTCGGCGCACTATCGCAACCGGTCAGTGCAAACGCGGCGGCGATCGTACTGGGCAAGAGCAGTTTGCGCATCATTGCGCCTCCGCCAGACTGCCGTGGCGCTGCTGCAGCGCGCTTGCCCCGTCTGTCACAAAAAGTGTTGCGAAGGCTGCGAGAAGGAAAGAGGTCGCACCAATCGCCATCGCATATATTGGCGCACCATCGAAGAATACGGTCAGCAAAAAGCCTAGCAAGGTGGCTGCGATGAGTTGAGGCACCACAATGAAGATGTTGAATATCCCCATGTAAATGCCCATTTTTTTCGCAGGGACAGATCCAGCAAGAATGGCGTATGGGAGCGAAACAATCGAAGCCCAAGCAATCCCAAGACCAATTTGAGATAGCCACAAGAGCGATGGATCCTGAATAGCGATCATGGCGGCAAACCCGGCTGCACCGACTGCCATGTTAAAGCTATGCAGTTTGCGTCGATCAATCTTGGCCGCGACGATCACGAAAGCGAGAGCAGCAGCCGCTGCGAGCCCGTTGCGAACAGCGCTCATAAGGCCCCAATAGTCAGCTGCGTCCTGATATCCTCGCGTTGCCGGATCAGGCGAAGAAAAGTGATAATCTGCGACGGCTGGCGTTCCGTAAATCCACAGAGCAAACATCGCGAACCAGCTGAAGAATTGTACGATGGACAATTGGCGCATCGTCTTCGGCATGGCGAACAGATCGTTCACCACTTCCATAAAACCGTTATCGTCGCTCCCCCCCCTACGCAGCAGTCCGGCTACAATTTGGATCGCCCCGAACGCCGCGATCAATCCGGCAAGTATGTAGAGCTCCTGTCCTACTTCAGTGCTACCAAGCCATTCTGGCTTTGGCTCGCTTCGCGCAAAAGATACGCAAGCAGCGACTAAGGTTCCGAGCACAATCCAGAATGCTCCGCCGGTGAAAAACTGCTGCGCCGTTCTCCGAACGGTTTCTGCAGCGCTATCCACGATTCCAAGTGCTTCATGCCTGGCTCTTTCGAAACCCGCGATCTGCTCAGGGCTGTATTCTTTCGTGCTGAAAACAGTCCAAAGAACAGCCACGAAAAGCGCCCCTCCCCCGAGGTAGAACGCCCATTGCACAGTTTCCGGAATCTCACCGGCAGGGGCCGTGTTGGACAAACCCATCCAGTTCGTCATGACCCATGGCAGCGCCCCAGCGATGACGGCACCGACGCCAATGAAAAAACTCTGCATCGCGTAGCCGCGCGTTCGCTGTCGGTCTGGAAGGTTGTCGCCGACAAAGGCGCGAAACGGCTCCATCGTCACGTTGAGTGACGCATCCATAATCC
>JBCBHD010000368.1:0-2483 GCA_038526115.1 Pseudomonadota bacterium
AGACCTCGGCGTCGCGGCCAAAGCGAGCGTGGTGCACCGTAGATCCCGTCAGCGCGCCATTCAGTGGCTGTCAGAGCGCTGTCGGAAAGGATCACGATATGGCCGCAGGCTTTTGCGACCCGGCGCAATTGCATGAACCGCTGCCATCGCTCCCGATCCTTGAGGTGGCAATGGCGGTAGATGAAGCCAGATCCGCGTGGCATTCGCCGAAGCGAGCTTTCGAGCACGGCATCATTGCGCTGGTCGGAGATCAACCAGATATCAGGCAGGGGCTTTGCATGGCTCACCCTCTCGCTATACCGCGCCGCCATGGAAAGTGCAGCAACCCGAAGCGAAACTCTTTTGGCAGAAGTTGACGCCAATATCGCACGCATGTGCAAAATCGCCCGACGCGAGCGCGATGACATCACTCTGATCGCCGTAAGCAAGACCCATCCAGCCGAGGCAATCGCAGCTCTGCTAGAAGCGGGTCAGCGCGTATTCGGGGAGAATCGCGTGCAAGAAGCACAAGGGAAATGGCCAGCCTTGCGCGAAGCCCATCCCGACGCTGAACTGCATCTGATTGGGCAGCTGCAATCGAATAAGGCTGAGGACGCGGTTGCCCTGTTTGATGTTATCCATTCGCTTGATCGCCCGAGCCTACTCAAGGCTTTGGCCAAGGCGATGGATAAGGCTGGCAAGCGCACGCCGTGCTTCATTCAGGTCAATATCGGCGATGAAGATCAAAAAGGTGGTTGCCCGATTTCCGAAGTCCCCGACTTCATTGCCAAGGCGCGCGATGCAGATATTCCGGTGGCTGGTCTGATGTGTTTGCCACCTGCCGACATAGAGCCGGCCCCATTTTTCGCTCTTCTATACAAGATGGCGCAGGACAATGGTGTGCCCGGTCTCTCAATGGGAATGAGCGGCGATTATGAAACCGCCATTCAGCTCGGCGCGACGCATATTCGGGTGGGGACGGCCCTGTTCGGGGCGCGTGGTGGATAATGACCACGCCGGAAGAGTTTGAGCAAACGTGGCTTCCGCGGCTTACACAGGAGGCGAGTGTCCTCTTCCGATGCGGAACACCGCCCAAAGGTGCAATCACACACACATCAGCAGCGGATGCGTTTGTGCGATCGCTGGGATTGAAGCCGATTGGTTTCAATTGGGAGCTGCTGGACGCGTCCGCCGATGCGCAAGCTTCTCGATCAGCTGTTGGTGAGATCACAAAAGCAATAAGCAGCGACCTCGCAAATCCCAGCCAACTGTGGCTTGCGCCAGATGTAGCGCAAAGCTGCGCACAAGACTTTCTCAATCTGTTTGACGCCGCCGATCTAACGGTTGTCTCCAACCGCCATGATGGCCTGTGGAATCCGATTGCCGGAGGCGAAGTTGAATGGGGTTTTGTCGGATACGACCGCCACAAGATCGCCCTGCTTTTGCTGGTCGCGCAATAGGCGGCAAACGAAAAAGGGCGCCCCGTTTCCGGAGCGCCCCAATTTAGTTCAATTGGCGCAGCGGCTTTAGAATTCGCCGGTAAGCCCAACAGTCAGCAGCGCACCACGAGGATCGTGAACGCGGCTGTCGAAGCCGCCATTGGTGGCAACACGCGGAGCTGTCACGTTAAAGACGTTACGAGCGCCGACCGTCAACTGAAGCAGCTTGTCGCGATCGAAGAACTCGTTGATCGCAACGCTGTATTGCACATCGACCCGGAAATCGCTGTCGATATTCGCGCCGCCATTCTGATCGTCGAGGTAGCTATCGATATAGCGACCGAAGACATTGAACGAGTGCGCACCAGTTTCAAACTGAAGGCCAGCGTTGAAACGCAGTTCTGGCGTTGGCGATCCGAAATTGGTGAAGTTGCGGTTGCCTGCACCGTTGATAACCGGGCCACCGACAGCTGTTTGCAAGTCGTATTCGAAGACATAGTTGCCTTCGAAGCTTGGTGTGATCGTGCCGAACGCGGCGTTGATCCGATACCGGACAGAAAAGTCGACACCAGAGGTCGCGACACTTGCTGCGTTCACATAGCTGTTGTTGACCTGGATGATGGTGCCGGCCGGGCTGCGAACGATGTCTGGGCCGTTCGGATCGGCATCAACGATCGCTTGCGGCGCTGTTTGCACAATCGCATCTTCGAATTCGAAGTTGTAATAGTCAGCGCTGATTTCAAACCCGTTCAGAGGTTCAAGCGTGAAACCGAGGTTATACGCGGTGGAATCTTCCGGAACGAGGTTCGGGTTGCCCACGGCCCGCACCGCGACAAACGCGTTCGCGCCGCCATTGTTCGGGTCTGACACCTGCTGCAGCGTGGTCGACTGACCTTGCAATTGGAAGGTTGATGGTGCGCGGAACGAGGTCGAGAACGACCCACGAAGCGACAGCCAATCGGTCGGGCGAAGCAGCAAGGCAAATTTGGGGTCAAGCGTGCTTCCCCCTTCATCGCCATAGTCTTCAAATCGTACTGCGACTTGCAGGTCGACCCAATCCAGGAT
>JBCBHD010000369.1:0-2462 GCA_038526115.1 Pseudomonadota bacterium
GCAAACCTTCGCGGTCGGCATAGCCATTCAGCGTGCGTGTGAGCGCGGCGCGGAAAGCAGCGAGGTGTGTGCCACCATCTCGCTGCGGAATGTTGTTGGTGAAGCACAGCACGTTCTCATAATAGCTGTCATTCCACTGCAGCGACACGTCGATGCCGATGCCGTCCTTGTTCGCAGACACAGCGATAGGCTCTGAAACAAGTGCCTGTTTGTTACGATCAAGCCATTTTACGAATGCGGCGATACCGCCTTCATAATACAGATCATGCTCGACCACATCTTCATGCCGCTTGTCGCGTAACAGGATGCGGACACCCGAATTCAGGAATGCCAGCTCGCGATAGCGATGCTCCAGCTTCTCGAAATCGAACTCGGTCACATTCTTGAATGTCTCTGTAGAGGCTTTGAAGGTAACCCGTGTGCCTTTCTTGAAGCCGTTGTCATCGGGGTTCTGATCGACCTTTGGCGCATCGCCTGTCACTTCGAGCGATTTGACGGCGTCTCCGTCTTCAAATCGCATCCAGTGCTCTTTGCCGTCTCGCCAGACCTTTAGCTCCAACCATTCCGAAAGAGCGTTCACCACCGAAACGCCGACACCGTGGAGACCGCCTGATACCTTGTAGGCGTTGTCGTCCGATGTGTTCTCAAATTTGCCGCCAGCGTGCAGCTGCGTCATGATGACTTCGGCTGCTGAGACACCTTCTTCCTTGTGCATACCGACCGGAATGCCGCGGCCGTTGTCTTCGACGGACACACTTCCATCAGGATTAAGCTCAATCAGAACAAGGTCGCAATGGCCTGCCAGAGCTTCGTCAATCGCGTTGTCGGACACTTCGAACACCATGTGGTGCAGGCCGGACCCATCATCGGTATCACCGATATACATGCCAGGGCGTTTCCGCACAGCATCCAGGCCTTTGAGAACCTTGATGGAATCAGCGCCGTACTCGCCCTGCATTTTTTCGTTTTGGGGCGAGTTTTGGGTGTTATCAGAAGTGTTGTCGTCCATGCTGATTATATAGGCGCTGCGCTGACGAAACCCAAACTTCCAGATAGATTCGAAGAGGCTTTTCCACCGCTCGTGCGGCGGTTAGGACTAATGCCCATGACACACGAATTGATGGTCTCGCAGCTCGCACAACCTTTCGGCTCATTTATGGGCATTTTGCGAGATTGGTCGCGGATCCAGCCAGACGCTGTTGCGCTCACCGATGACACCAGAATAGTTCATTGGGCAGAGCTGATAGGTGAAGTCGAGCGGCTTGCAGCACGTCTCGTCGAATCCGGGCTTAAGCCCGGGCAATCGGTTGCAATCCTGGGCAAATCCTCGGTGAATTATGCACTTGTTTTTCTCGCCGCGGTGCGAGCGGGTGGCGTGGCGGCGCCCCTGACCACCAGCGCCTCGCGTGAGCAGCTTGAAGGCATGGCGCGGGATTCAGGCGCACGGCACCTTTTCATCGATGCCGGCAAGGCGGATGAGTTGGGGCCAGACTTCATGGCGGAACTGATCCGTATCCCGCTTGAAGAAGCCGAACAATGGATGGCGCCGCCCGGAAGCCGCGCGCCGGACTTTGAACCGAGCGAGCGGGATCCGTTCAACATCATTTATTCCAGCGGTACGACCGGTATTCCGAAAGGGATTGTCCATTCGCATCAGATGCGTTGGCGGCAGTTCGGCGCGACAGCGCTCAGCTATCTTGAAGCTGGCTTGCCGGTGCGCTCGCTGGCATCAACACCGCTCTATTCGAACACGACCATGGTGGCATTCCTTGCGCCCCTTCTCGCAGGTGGCACAATTCGAGTGATGGGCAAATTCGACTGCGCTCGCTGGCTGGACCATGCGCAAGCGGATCAAACGACAGTGACCATGCTGGTTCCGGTGCAATATCAGCGATTGATGGATTTTCCCGCATTCGACGAGTTCGATCTTTCGTCGCTGGCAATGAAGTATTGCACATCCGCGCCATTCTCAGCTGAACTCAAGCGGCAAGTGCTCGATCGCATGCCCGGCGGGCTGGTCGAGATTTACTCGATGACCGAAGGCGGCGTTGTATGCTTGCTCGCGGCTCATGAATTCCCGGACAAACTGCACACGGTTGGTCGTCCTGCGCCCGGCAGTGAATTGAAGGTTCTGGACGACCAGGATCGGCCCGTGGCGCCTGGGACGGCGGGAAATCTGATCGGCCGTTCTCAGACGATGATGTCGGGGTACAAGAACCGGCCTGACAAGACGGCAGAGGCACAATGGACAGAGCCCGAAACGGGGGATGTCTGGATGCGCATGGGTGATATCGGACGGGTCGATGACGATGGTTTTGTCGAACTGGTGGGCCGGGCGAAAGACATGATTATTTCCGGTGGGTTCAATATCTACCCCACCGATCTAGAGGCGGAATTGGAGCGTGAGACCGATGTGGTCGAAGCTGCTGTGGTAGGTATCGCGTCGCGGAAGTGGGGTGAGA
>JBCBHD010000370.1:0-2352 GCA_038526115.1 Pseudomonadota bacterium
CCAATCCTTTGCTCCGATTTGAAAATGTCACACGCCGCTATGGCGAGGTGGTCGCTCTTGGCGGTGTGAGTTGCACGATCACTGAAGGCAGCTTTGTCGCTTTGGTCGGCGCTTCGGGTTCTGGCAAATCTACCCTGCTCAAGATGGTCAACACTCTCGCAGAGCCGACCAATGGCAGTGTTCTGTTCGCTGATGAGGATGTTACCACTCTCAAACAATCGCGACTGCGCCGCCGGGTGGGCTACGTGTTTCAGGGCATTGGGCTGTTCCCGCATTTCAGCGTGGGAGAAAACATCGCAATTGGCCCGCGCCTGGACGGTGAGAAACTGTCGACTGACCGGATCGCCGAGCTGCTGGAACTTGTTGAACTTGATTCTGACATGGCGAGCCGGATGCCCGACGAACTATCGGGCGGGCAGCGCCAACGAGTGGGAGTAGCCCGTGCGCTCGCGAACCAGCCGGAACTGTTGCTGATGGACGAACCATTTGGCGCGCTCGATCCCATCACCCGCGATGCGCTTGGCGAGAAAGTGCGCGAGCTGCACGAACGACTGGGCCTGACTACGATAATGGTAACCCACGATATGGCCGAAGCGCTGCTGCTTGCGGACAGAGTCTTGGTGATGGATGCCGGTCAACTGGTCGCAGATTGCTCGCCGCAACAATTGCTGGCCGGTGAAGGGGGAGTCATTGCGCAAGGCTTGGTCGCCGTACCGCGCCAACAGGCAGAAAAGCTCGCCAGGATGGAAAGCGCAGACGTATGAGCGGCTTCTGGGAAATCTTGTTCGGCTTGGGGGACAAACTAACCGCGCACATCGTGCTGGCGGCAAGCGCTATCGGCCTAGGCATAGTCGTAGCGCTACCGCTCGCCGTTTGGGCCAGCCGCTCCCAACCGGTTGCGCGTATCGCGCTCGGATTCGCCAGCCTGGTACAGACTATTCCGGCGCTGGCGCTGCTCGCCTTGTTCTTCCCGATCCTGCTGTCGTTGCGGGCGGTGTTCGGCGAAGACTTGCCAACGCTTGGCTTCCTGCCTGCATTGCTCGCCCTTGCGCTCTATGCCTTGCTACCGATCCTACGGAACGCCGTGACAGCGCAGGCCAACCTCGATCCCGGCGTTCTGGAGGCCGCAGACGGGGTTGGTATGACAAGTTGGCAAAAGCTGGCGCTGGTCGAAGCGCCGCTCTCCGCCCCGTTTGTGATGGCCGGTATCCGCACCGCAAGCGTCTGGACCATCGGTGCTGCAACACTTTCCACCACCATCGGGCAGCCGAGTCTCGGCGATCCCATCTTTGCCGGATTGCAGACTCAGAACTGGGCGCTGGTGTTGGCCGGCTGTTTTGCCAGCGCTGCGCTGGCTCTGGTGGTGGACGCGCTGCTCGGGCTGATCGAACGGGGCCTCGCAAACCGTTCACGCAGGCAGTGGGGTGGTGGAATTCTCATTGTCGCCATCGGGCTTGCCACCGCATTGTTCGCGCAGATCGACCAGAGTGATGAAGACACAATCATCATCGGGTCAAAGCAGTTTTCAGAATCGTACATCCTTGCGCAATTGATCGGCAATCGACTGGAGGACGCTGGCTTCGATGTCGAATATCGCACCGGGCTCGGATCAGCCGTGCTGCATGGCGCCGTTGCCAATTCCAGCGTGGACATTTCCGTGGACTACACAGGGACCGTGTGGACCAACGAACTGAAACGCGATGACAATCCGGGCCGCGAGAAGATGTTCGAAACGATTGTCGAGTGGGAGCGCGAGAATACCGGAACCCGAGTGCTCGGACGGCTCGGCTTCGAGAACGCCTATGCTTTTGCGATGCGACGTGATCGCGCAGAGGAACTCGGGGTTACGTCGCTGGAAGACCTTGTCCCAGTAGCCCCGCAACTGACCGTAGGCGGTGACCCGGAATTCTTCGAGCGCCCCGAATGGGTCTCGGTCCGGGATGCTTATGGCATGCGGTTTGAAGAGACTCGCAATTTCTCGCCGACATTCATGTTTAATGCGCTCCAGTCGGGAGAAGCGGACGCCATCAGCGCGTACAGCACCGATGGCAGGCTGGCAGCCGATACATACATTCTGCTCGCAGATCCGCTCGAGGCGCTGCCATCTTACGATGCGATGCTGATGCTAAGCCCAAGAATTGGGGATGACGAAAAAGTCGTGAAAGCGCTTCAACCTTTAGTGGGTGCAATTTCAGCTCAGGTCATGCGCGAAGCGAACTATGCGGTTGATCGCGAAGGCGAAGGGAAGCTCTCACCTGAGGATGCCGCCATCGAGCTGGCTGCAAAGATCGAGTTGTAACGCCTGTTGCGTTGCGCCTGTCGCGTTACAGCTGTCACACCGCTTTCGGAAAA
>JBCBHD010000371.1:0-2333 GCA_038526115.1 Pseudomonadota bacterium
CTGCCAGTAAAGCTTCCGGACGATGTCAGCTTCGACAAACCGGGCAATCCGCTTGTGCATCATCCGACATGGAAAGACTGCACCTGCCCGAAATGCGGAAAAGCGGCGCAGCGCGAGACAGATACGCTGGATACGTTCAACGATTCCAGTTGGTACTTTGCTCGCTTTGCTAGCGTCGATGATCCGGCTGAGCGTGCCTATTGGTTGCCGGTCGATCAATATGTCGGCGGTGTTGAGCACGCGGTTCTACACTTGCTGTATGCGCGCTTCTTCATGCGAGCGATGCGTGATGTGGGTGAGGTGGATTTGCCAAGCGGTGAGCCGTTCGCTGGCCTCTTCACGCAAGGCATGGTGACGCATGAGACGTACAAGTCAGAGGACGGTCGCTGGTTGCAGCCTTCAGAAGTTGAGCGACGCGGCAACGCGTGGGTCGAGCTCTCATCCGATAAGCCGGTGACCGTCGGTGCGATTGAGAAAATGTCGAAGTCGAAAAAGAACACGGTCGATCCAGACAATATTATCGCGACTTTCGGCGCTGATACGGCGCGTTGGTTTGTGCTCTCGGATAGCCCGCCAGAGCGCGATGTTGAGTGGACCCAGTCTGGCGCCGAAGGGGCCGGGCGGTTTGTTCAGCGCGTTTGGGGTGTGTTCAACGCGCTGGAGGGCGCAGATACGACGGCCGCAGCTGGCGAAAGTGATGCCGCTACTGCGCTGCGCCGTGCTTCGCACAAGGCGGTTCACGCCATCGACAAAGCCATCGAAGAATTCCGCTTCAACTCATCGATTGCGAGCATCCATGAATGGGTGAGCACCCTGAAAAAGGCGGAGCAGGGCGGTGATGACTTGATCGCGGCTCGATTGGAGGGCGCGTCTATGCTGGCGCGTTGTTTGATCCCGTTCATGCCGCATCTGGCCGAAGAGTGCTGGCAGATGATTGGCGGCGAAGGGCTCTGCTCAGCGGCGGCCTGGCCAGCTGTTGATGTGGCGCTCCTGGTGGAAGACAGCGTTACGATGCCAATCCAGGTAAACGGCAAACGCCGCGCGGAAATCTCTGTTTCGAAGACAGCGAGCAAGGATGACATTGAAGCCACAGCAATGGCGGAACCTGCCCTGCAATCCTTTATCGAGGGCAAAACGATCAAGAAAGTGATTGTCGTTCCGGGTCGGATCGTGAATATCGTAGTGTGATGAGACAGTTAGCAATCGCTCTTTTCGCCCTGACTTTGTCCGCTTGCGGGTTCACGCCGCTTTATGCGGGCGGGGCTGCTGGTGGAAATATCGCCATCGATCAAATCGATGGTCGTGCCGGACAGGCCCTACGAAAGGCGCTTTTGCAAGAGCTGGCCCCCGGGCTGCCGGGGCTTGAGAACGCTGCAAATCTGACGATCGATCTCGATGAGCGGATTGGTCGTCTCGCACTGCAGCCCGATGAGGCTGCCACTCGGACCGATATTATCGTCAGCGCGCGGTACGCGTTGGCCTATGATGGCGGCACGCTTTCTGGGAACAGTTCTGCAGAAACCAGCTTCTTGGTGCCGGACGCACCGTTCTCAGACATTACCGCTCAGATCGACGCGACGGATCGCGCCATGCTGCTTTTGGCCCGCCGGATTGCAGACGATCTGCGGATCAAAATGGCCAACGTAGAATGAAGCTCCAAGGCACAAGCGCTGAGCGTTTTGCCAAAAAGCCTGACCCCGCTTGCTCGTTCGCGCTGATTTTCGGCGAAGATGAAGGCGTTGTCGCGGACACCGCGAATGCCCTGATTAAATCCTGGGAAAAAGCCAATCCGAGCGCTGTCCTGACGCTCGAAGAGGATGATGTGAAGCGCGAACCGGCGCGCCTTTTCGATGCGCTGGAAGCCGTTTCCTTGCTGGGCGAGGGGACGATCATCCGCATTCGAACCAAAGGTGAGAAACTGTTCGCGCTCATGAAAGAGGTGCTCGAGCTCCCGGCGGAGCGCGTCGCGGCAAAACTGGTCCTGCAGAACGGATCGCTCAACACGCGCTCAAAATTGCGGACGGCGTTCGAGGCAGCGCCCAATGCAGCAGCACTTCACCTGTTTGCGGATAGCGCGTCGGACATGTCTGATCTTGTCGGGCGTTTTCTGTCCGAGCGATCGGTAACGATTGATCCCGACGCTCTGTCGGTTTTCGTTGGCGGATTGCCGGGGCATCGCAGCCTCGCCAATGCCGAAATGGAAAAACTGGCGACCTATGCGCATAACCTCGGCCGGTCCGTCGTGGTCGATGACATTCGCGCCCTGTGTGAAACCAATGCCGATGAAAGCGCGCGCACGGCGGTCCTAAAAGCGCTCAGTGGCGAACCTGAAC
>JBCBHD010000372.1:0-2256 GCA_038526115.1 Pseudomonadota bacterium
TTCGAGGCCACCAAGGATGGCAAGGCCGAACTGGAAGAGCGAGCCGACGAGGTCGAAACTCTGATGGGTCGCCTCAATGAACACGGCGAAAGGGCCGAGAAAGTGCGATCCCCGGATCTGTTCCGCGCAATGGGCAACCTTGCCAATGTGCTGAAGAACCGGGCTCGCGCGGGTAAGCTCGACAAGGAGGTCATGGACGAAATCGTTGATATTATTGACGAAGTCGCCAAACGCATCGAGCGTATCTAACACCGGATAATGTCAGCCGCGCGGCCCAGTGTTAACGCATTTGCCGCGCGGCTTTCGAAGGCTTAGTCTCCTTGCTCATGGATCGGGTCGTACCGTTTTTTGGGGAGGGGAACCCATGAATGAAGCCTTGGCGCAAAAGACACCTGTGCACTTGTGGGTAATCGGGGTCGTCAGCCTGCTATGGAACGCTGGCGGTGTATCCAGTTATTTGATGACTGAGTTGGGAATGCTGGAAGCGATGGAATTTCCGCCCGACCAATTGGCTTTCTTTGCCAGCTTCCCGGCTTGGGCTGTGGCGTTCTGGGCGCTTGGTGTTTGGGGCTGCTTTCTGGGGTCAGCCGCCCTGCTGCTGCGCAGCAAATGGGCGGTCACTTTGTTCGGCCTTTCGATCATCGGATTGATCGGTACGACCGTCTACCAGCGATTTGTGGTGGAACTTCCCACATCGATGCAGACCTTCGGCAATGATCTGTTTGCAGCAGCAATCTGGGTGATCACTCTTGCTTTGTTCATCTATGCATCGCGAATGAAACGGGCCGGTGTTCTAAGCTGATTCAGGATGCGGCGCTGGCTTCCAGCGCTTCGCTTTCCTGTAAAGCGCGGCGATCCTCGACAAGCCGGACGTAGGTGTCCGCTACCACTTGGTTGATGGCTTCCCAACTGTACTGGCATGCTTTCTTGGCCCCGGCCGCTCCGTCGCGTGAGCGCAGTTCGTGATTGGTGCAGTACGGGGCTATCGCTTCTGCAAATTCCGCGGGATCTCCTGGAGGAACCAGCCGTCCTGTCTCCCAATCATTGACCAGGCTTGATGCGCCAGTCGCTCCGGCTGCGACAACCGGCAGGCCGCATGCCATGGCTTCCAGCGTCACATTGCCAAAGGTCTCAGTGATGGATGGATTGAAGAACACATCGCCGCTGGCGAGCGCCTGACCCAGTTCGGCCCCGGTTTTGAAGCCTGCGAAGATTCCGCCGGGAAGCGCATCTTCAAACCAGCCTCGTGCGGGGCCGTCTCCAATCACCAAAACCTTGTGCGGCACCTGTCGCTTACGCAGCTGCACGATGGTTTCGGCAAAGACGTCCAGCCCCTTTTCCATCACCAGCCTGCCCAGAAAGACAATCGCGATGTCATCATCGGCAAGACCCAGCGATCGGCGCCATTCCAGATCGCGTTTTTCAGGTGAGAAAATCGTGCGATCGACGCCGCGAGACCACAGGCCGATATCATCGTGCATTTTCTGATCGAGCAATTCATCGATCATGCTTTGTGAAGGCGCCACGAGCGCGTCGCAGCGATTGTAAAAACGCCGCAGCATCTTCACCACGAGCGGCTCCATAAAGCCGAGCTTGTAATAACGCGGGTACGTTTCGAACCGTGTATGGACGGACGCGAGGACGGGAACGTCGTGATCCTGCGCCCAGCGCAGCGCCGCATGGCCTGATGGATCGGGCGAGGAGAGATGCACGATATTGGGTTTGAACCGTTCAAGATCACGCCGCACTTTACGGCCCAATCCTGTCGGAATACGATATTCACCGCGTCCAAACGGCATGCCGACCGATGGTGTTCCGATCAGATCGCCGGTCGGCTCGAATGCCGGTTTTTCGACGGTTGGGGAGTAGACGCGAACCGACGCATCCTTGGCCAGCAGCGATCCCACCAGCCGGTTGAGCGCCTGGTTGGCCCCATCGCGGGTGTAGTTGTAGTTGCCGCTAAACAGCGCAATGCGAAGTTCGTTGAATCCCATGGAGCGGCTCATTTAGGCGAGGAACCGCAGGAATACCACTCTCCACCTTAGCTGCCTGTTTCTTCATTGACTCATCGCAACTTATCTCTAGTGCCGCGCGTGGGCCACGCGGTCCCAACGCCGCGCGTGCTCTCTGTAAGGAGAGAATACATGACTGATCATATCCGTGGGCTCATGCATGAGCCGCCGCTCAAACCTGAGCGCCCCCAATTTTCATCCGGCCCGACGGTCAAGTTCCCCGGATGGTCCCTCGACAAACTGA
>JBCBHD010000373.1:0-2253 GCA_038526115.1 Pseudomonadota bacterium
AAGTACCGCACCCGCATCCGAAGATACACTCGGCACGGCAAGGGCAATTGCCACGACAGCTGTCGTCGGGAGCAGCCGGTATTTGACAATGTTCGGAACACTGATTTGAGGCAGCTGCAGCGTCGGGCCTGAAGCCTTCACATGAGCGAGCGCTTGGTCGCGCCGCACTTCGTGCGACCAACCAGCAAAGCTCTCCGTGAACTGACCTTCTACGCCCATGTGGATTTTCGCCCCCGATCCAGTGTCATTATGCGTGCCAGCCCAAGCAGAACAAAGGAAAAGCGGCAGAAATCGGCCATTTCAGGCCTTTGTTTCCACTATGTTCGCCATAGTCGAACCGAGGTGGGCCTCAATCATGGCAAATAGCGACCTGTGCTCACAGATTCGCGAATCGGTTGGATTGGCCCCCTGCTTCGCCAATGGCGCACAATTTGTGCTTTCCCCGACTCGCACTCAGGCGTATCCGGGCCGGCTTTATGCGCGAGACAGCAATTCTTGAAACGCCGAGCTGGGGCGACGAGTTACGAGCGACACTGACGCTCGCGACGCCGCTTGCGCTGGCCAATCTGCTGCAAATGCTGACCTACGCAATTGATGTCATTTTCATCGCAAGGCTGGGAGAGGAACCCTTGGCCGCTTCAGCTTTGGCTGTGTCGCTGTTCGGGCTGGTTTTATGGGCCATGACGGCCCTTACTGGCGCAGTCGCACCTCTCATCGCTGAAGCTATTGGCACCGGCAAACCTTCGTTGAGACCGGTCCGGAGATCCGTTCGGATGGCGCTATGGATAGCGGTGTTCAGCGGGATTGCTGGAATGGGCATTTGCCTCTTGCTTGATCCCATCATGCGGCTTTCAGGCCAGCAAAAAACGATAATCAATCTCGCCAACGAATACAATGTCGTCATCGTTTTCTCCATGGTGCCAATGCTGCTGGCGGCCGTGTTGAGAAACTTTGTTTCCGCACTGGGACGGCCGATCTTCGCCACCGCCATCACAGGCGTAGGCATCGGTGTGAATGCGCTGGCCAATTATGCGTTCATCTTCGGCAATTTCGGTGCACCCGAGCTGGGCCTCACTGGCGCAGCGGTCGCCACGATTATCACATCGCTTGTAACCCTCTTTGCCTATGTTCTCGCCATCCGATTTGATGCGCGTCTTCATCGCTATCATGTGTTCGGCAAATTGTGGGCGCCGGATTGGACGCGGTTCTGGCAGATCATCCGGGTCGGCACTCCGATTGCGTTGACTGTTACCGCCGAGGCAGGGATTTTCGGTGCGGCCGCGTTCATGATGGGTCGCTTTGGCGCAGCCGAGCTGGCTGGTCACACAGTCGCTCTGCAACTTGCCGCACTCGCGTTTCAGGTGCCGTTCGGAGTGGGCCAAGCGGTAACGATCCGAGTCGGCTATTTTTACGGAGCCCGAGACCCGATCGGGATCCAGCGTGCTGGCTGGGTCGCTCTGGCCATCGGGACAGGATTTATGGCGCTCACCGCTCTGTCAATGGTGCTTGCGCCGCTCACACTGCTATCGATCTACGTCGATCCCTATGCGGCAAAGAATGCCGCCCTTGTGGCGTTTGCACTTCAATATTTGGCGCTCGCGGCAATGTTTCAGCTAGTCGACGGCGTCCAAGCGGTAGCCGCCGGTGCGCTACGCGGTTTGCAGGATACACGCATGCCAATGTGGATCGCGATCTTCAGCTATTGGGTGCCAGGGATTGGGCTTGCGATAGGCCTCGGATTCTTCACCCCACTGGAAGGAATAGGGGTCTGGATCGGACTTGCCACGGGCCTTGCGTTTGCGGCCGTACTCCTCACATGGCGATGGACAGCGCGAGAACGCCTGGGCCTGACATAGCTCCCTACCCCGCCGGACAAATTTTCTTCCTAAAGAAGCCTTGACTCACAAAGCAGGCACAACCACATGCGCCGCGTTGGCACTCTCAGGAGGGGAGTGCCAAAGGACATTCACTCAATCAAATTGAAAGGTCATCATTATGGCATTTCGTCCGCTGCACGACCGCGTTGTGGTCCGCCGCATCGAAGCCGACCAGAAGACCGCTGGCGGCATCATCATTCCCGATTCAGCTCAGGAAAAGCCAAGCGAAGGCGAAATCGTCGCTGTTGGCGAAGGCGCTCGTGACGACGCCGGCAACCGCATTGCGCTCGACGTCAAAGCTGGCGACCGCGTGCTGTTCGCCAAATGGGGTGGCACCGAAGTCAAGATCGACGGCGAAGACCTGCTGATCATGAAG
>JBCBHD010000374.1:0-2243 GCA_038526115.1 Pseudomonadota bacterium
CGGCGCACTGCAAGCAGGGTCGAAGAAGGCTGCATCAATTCCGTTTCCGATGACCTGCACATTCGCAGCCGAGCGATCTTTCAACCGTGATCGGAACAATGCGGCTTCGGCATCGCTGATCAGGATGGTGGCATCAGCGCGGCTGGCAAGGCGTTGCTCTTCCCGAGAAAGCAACCGCCCTTCCCGACTGTTCAGCCAGACATTTTCGCCAGCTTTTGCGTAGTCTTCGAACTTGGCGCTATCGACATCGCACAGATCGATAACCACCCGACCGGCAAAGTTATCAGGCACATATTGCCCCATCTGGCCAGAGAAGACGACAATAGTGTCGACGCCATGTTTTCTGATCGTTTCATGGGTCCATTTCGCAAGACGTGCGCTGTGAAATGCGGTGAGACTTACGGGTTTTCCGCCCAAGACAGCTTCGACACCGGCCAGCACCAATGGTTTCGTCCGATTGACGATACAATGTGATGCCGCGATCTTTGCCAGATCAATTTTACCAGCTCGATCTTCATCACTCTCTGCGAAGCACCCGACATGAACGCGTCCAATTCGGGCAAGCTTCTTGAGCAGGTGATGCGCGCGAATCTTGTCCCCACGGTTTGGTGGAAACGGAACTCGGTGCGCTAGAAACAGGATATCACCCATCACGTCGCCTCTCAGGCAAGCCCGCGAGCAATCAGCGGACCGACTGCATTCGCAACTGGCAAGGGCAGCTTCTTCCACCGGTCAATCTTGCTTTGATAGGCCGCGCTTGTTGGATCGACATCACGAGCTTCTTCACCCGGTGCAGTCCATTGCCCATATACAAGCGGTTCGGGATCAAAGCCCCAATTCTTCTTGAAACTATACGGCCCGCTACCGGTCTTAGAGCGACCAAAGTCAAAGCTTTTCATACCTTTGCGACGGGCATGGAGCATCAGCTCATAATACATGAGCTCATTGGCACGCGCCCCGCGTGCTGCGAAGGTCCCCCCTCCCCAGAACGGCATAACCGCATCATTGTGATAGAACGAAAGCACGCTGGCGATCGGAGCATTATCTTTGAACACGGTGAGGATGTCGGAGCTGTCCGGAAAGGCGCTGAGCATTGCAGTGAACAGCTTCTTCGGGAAAACTGGCGTGCCGAGATTTCGAACGCTTTCACTGTATACGGCGTAATGGTGAGCAAGGTCCTGTGCCGAAGACCCTACCTGGACTGTCAGTTCAAATTTCAATCCCTTGCGCACTTCAGCCCGCGCCTTTCGAGGGATAGCAAGTAATTCGGCTTCATCGTCAGTAGCGAGCGGGCGTTCGAAGCCACAATGCTTGTCGGACCAGCATTGCCAATCATTCGGGATTGGGCCGCCGCGCAGTTCCACACTTGGAAAGCTATGACGAACTGCAAATTGCTGCGCAGCGCGGGCCAGTTGTTCGGCTGCCTGGGTATTCTCCGCGCAGATCCCTCCGCCAACACCAAAACCGCTGGATACGAGAGCTGGAGCAAAGAGAAACGAGCGGACTTGCGTCAAAGGGAGCCATCCTGTGATCACTCCCAATTGCTCTGCGATCAATCCGCTCGCGCGCTGCCCTGTACCGGCTTCAACTGCGAGCAACCATGCGGGACGGTGGAACAGGCTGGCACGCTGTTCAGCAACGAAAGCCTCGATGCGTCTGGCCTGCACTGGATCATGCAGGTCAGTTTCGGAAATCTTTTGAGTGGTGTTGATTGGTGCGTTCACGCAGCAATCTCCTCCGACGCGGTGTCTTCACCCAGTTCAATCGCTTTGGGCGTCTCACGATGTGCGACCATGTCCATCCGGCCCCAGCGGAATTCATGAACCAGATCACGAAGCTTGTCCGCCATCTGTTCAAGACCGGTGTAGTGGCGCAACTTTGACCGCATCGGAGCGTTCGGCACGCGTGGCTGGTCCGGATCGATCTCCCAAGGATGGAAGTAGAACACAGCCGGGCGTTCATCGCGGCGATTCACCTGTCGGATTGCCCAGCGTGAAAAAGCGTAAGGCAAAACCCGGAAAAAGCCGCCGCCACCAGCAGGTACGCGCCGACCACCGAGCATTGCCGTGGTGACTGGCAGTTCGACAATATCGGCCCACGGAATTGGCTTAAACGCAAACCGTGGCGCTTCCGGCCAACCGTAGTGGTCATGGGAAATCGGTGCGACACTAGATGAATAGGCATAGCCTTGCTCGGCCAGTTCCATGAACGCCCAAGGGGTACGCTGATCGATCGAGAAGCTC
>JBCBHD010000375.1:0-2148 GCA_038526115.1 Pseudomonadota bacterium
TCTTCCGATCGTCGCAATCGATCCAGCGGATGCCCGCGATCATGACGATGCGATCTGGGCTGAACCCGATGGCAATGGCGGCTTCAAAGCTCTGATCGCAATAGCCGATGTGTCGTTCTACGTCCGGCCTGGCTCCGCTCTAGACCGCGAAGCACGCAAACGGGGCAATTCGGTCTATTTCCCGGATCGAGTCGTGCCGATGCTGCCAGAACTGCTGTCTGCTGATGTGTGTTCGCTCCGGGAAGGCGAAGATCGTGCAGCAATGGCGTGCTACATATCGATCAACGGTGATGGCAATGTAACAGGTTGGCGGTTCACGCGAGCGATGGTGAGGATCCATCACAATATCG
Organism: Pseudomonadota bacterium; assembly: GCA_038526115.1. Classification (GTDB taxonomy): domain Bacteria; phylum Pseudomonadota; class Alphaproteobacteria; order Sphingomonadales; family Sphingomonadaceae; genus Erythrobacter. The sequence continues at coordinate 351 of JBCBHD010000375.1, forward strand.
CGTATGAAGCCGCGCAAGAGGCTGTCGATCAAGGGACGCCGCCTGAGTATCTTGCCAACCTATGGGACGCATGGCGGTTGTTGGCCGATGCGCGTGAAAAGCGCGATCCACTCGAGCTTGAACTTTCGGAAAAGCGGGTTGTGCTGGATGATGCAGGTCACATCGCAGAGATCGCCGTTCGCGAAAGATTGGACGCGCATCGTGTGGTGGAAGACTTCATGATTGCGGCCAATGTCGCTGCGGCGAAGGCACTGGAAGCAAAGACGGCTCCCGTAGTTTACCGAGTGCACGAGCCGCCTGCCCGCGAAAAGCTGATCACGTTGCGAGACTATATGGCGACGATGGGCAAAAAGCTGGCCCTGGGGCAGGTTGTCACTCCAACACTATTCAATCGAATGCTCAAAGATGTGACGGATGAGTCTGAAAAGGCTCAGGTTATGGAGGCTGTCCTGCGTAGCCAGACCCAGGCATATTACGGGCCAAACAACGCTGGGCATTTCGGCCTTGCACTCGGATCCTACGCGCATTTTACGTCTCCCATTCGTCGATATGCGGACTTGCTGGTGCACCGCTCGCTGGTCGACGCGTATGGCCTGGAACAACCCAAACCACAGGGGTCGATCCCAGATACATCCGGCCTTGCTGATCGGGATCGCAGCAATCTTCAGCAGATTGCTGATGCCATTAGCCAAACAGAGCGACGTGCAATGGAGGCTGAGCGGGACACAACCGACCGCTACGTCGCCGCGTGGCTTTCAGGTAGGATCGGTGAAACTTTCAATACCCGCATCACCGGGGTTCAGAGCTTTGGTTTCTTCGCAACGATCGAAGGGCTGGGTGGGGATGGTCTGGTGCCGGTCTCGACTTTGGGAGCGGAGCATTTCCGCTATGAGGAGGCCTCACAATCCCTGATCGGTGAGGATTCTGGCACCAGCTATTCGCCAGGTGATCGTTTGAGACTGAACCTTGCAGAAGCAAACTCGCTAACTGGCGCGCTCAAATTTGTGCCAGTCGATTCCGATGGGAATCCAATAGAGCCGCGAGGAAACCGACCGGCACCACGCCGCCGAGGGCCGCGCAAATCAGGGAAATACACAGTCGGAAAACGGGGCAGACCCGGCAATATCCGCCATCAGGGCCGACGGCGATGATTAGGCTGTGTGATCTCTGTCCTTCTCATCATAGTCACTGGGAATGACGTAGAGTGGGCAGGGCAGTGTCCCAGCAGATGCCGAGAAATGCGTAACCAATGGGCCTGGATTCGCCCCTTTCGCGGCACCAAGCACGAGCGCCGCAACCTCTGGATGTGACGCTAGAAATTCAGTCAGGATTTTCTGACCATTCCCAATCTTCACCGATATCGTCGGCATAATACCGCTTTCGGCCAGCAAGTTTCCAGCGACCCCATGCGCCAGCATTTCCGAGCGATCCCGGGCCTCTTGCTCTATCGTGGCCTGAACTCCGCCAAATGCGCTCACATTCTGCTGCGGTACTAGAGCGAGGATGTGAACTGCTCCATCTACTGTCACGGCTCGCCGCGCAGCAAAGCGCAAAGCCGCACGGGCTTCTTCGCTTTCATCGATCACCACCAGGAAAGTGCGCATGGCTCTGTTTCGTTATGAATAGGTATCCTGTCAAATTACTGGGGTGCTTAACTCTTGCCCGCTGGCACTGAATTCGCCACATCGCATGGTGAATGCGGTGACAGGGAGTCTCAACGCGCAATGCCTATCGAAATCAAAATGCCGGCGCTTTCTCCGACTATGGAAGAAGGCACACTGGCAAAATGGTTGGTCAA
>JBCBHD010000376.1:0-2107 GCA_038526115.1 Pseudomonadota bacterium
GAGCTGGCCGCTCATAACGGCTAGGTCGCGGGTTCGAATCCTGCCGGGCCCACCAGACCAGTTTGGTGGGGCGAGAGTGAAGAAGTGAATGTCGGGGAGTGGCGCAGCCAGGTAGCGCACCTGTTTTGGGTACAGGGGGTCGGAGGTTCGAATCCTCTCTCCCCGACCATCACTTCAAATATCCCACAATTTGACAAAGGGTTTGGCGCCCTGCTCCGTCGATTAACCGGACGCGACACTTCGCGACGCTCAGCGACGTGACTTGTCCGCATTGCCGCGCCACCATGGCGATCAATGGAGAGGTGATTATGAGCGGACCAGCGTCATGAAACCAACAGCGAGCGTGGCGCTCAATCGGATGGGCTATGGCATTCGCCGGAGCGAAGAAGCGCCTGAGGATCCGGTGCGAAGCCTGCTGCAGCAGTTCGATCTTTATGATCCCAGGCCAGCGGCGCTTCGCTGGCGAGAGGACACATCCGGCAAGGCTGGCGAAGCCATTCAGATGATCAGATCGCAACGCCGCAAGCGTCAGGAATATCTGGGTACAGCTCAGCGCGAATCGGAAGCGATGATGGCTGAGAATATGGCAAGCTCGGACCAGCGAAATGAACTGCCTCCCGAACTGCGCCGTGCGTTGTATTCTGGCAATGATGTGTTCCGCAAAGACGTGGGCCTGCGCACCAACATAGCCGTCACCAGCAAGGCTCCCCTGATCGAACGATTGGTGCATTTCTGGTCAAACCATTTCAGCGTTTCCACCGGCAAGGTTGGAACAGCACATCAAGTCGGTAATCATGAATTCGGAGCGATCCGCCCTCATGTGCTCGGCAAGTTCAGCGATATGTTGAAAGCCGCAACCCTTCACCCGGCCATGTTGCTGTATCTCGATCAGTATCAGTCTACTGGTCCAAACTCGCGATTCATTCGGCGGCGGCGGGCCAACAGCGCGAGAGGCCCGCGCGGCCTTAACGAAAATCTCGCTCGCGAGGTGCTCGAACTCCACACTCTCGGGGTCGGTGGAGGCTATTCCCAGAGCGATGTAACAGAGCTGGCGCGCGCACTGACCGGCTGGACCATTGCAGGCATTCCTTTGGTTGAGCGGTTTGCTGATCCGCAACCCGGTGGCGCAGTCTTCGTGCAGGTCGCGCATGAGCCGGGTGCGCGAAGCGTTTTGGGCCAAAAGTACGCGGAGACTGGCCCCAAGCAGGCCCTCGCCATTCTCGATGATCTTGCCGCCCATCCAGCGACGGCCAAACACATCGCGACCAAGCTGGCCCGGCATTTCGCCGGGGATGAACCGCCAGGCTCGCTGATCACAAAGCTTGAAACAGACTTCGTTCGGACAGGTGGTGATCTCGCCAGTTTGGCGCGCGCACTGATCGAAGCGCCTGAAGTCTGGACCATGGAGCCGGTCAAGTTCCGCCAACCTTTCGAGTGGTTCGTATCGGCGCTGCGGTTCACGGGAATCACTGACCTTAGCGCGCGCAGGATCTCCGGCGCACTCAATGAAATCGGGCAGGTGCCGTGGCGCGCTCCCTCGCCTGCTGGGTTCGATGACAAAGCGGACAGCTGGGCCGGACCGGATGCTCTGTTTCGGCGGGTCGAACTGGCAGAGAGGATTGCTCGGAACGCTTCTTCCGATGATATTCTGGCAAGGGCTCAGCGGGCGTTCCCCGAAACACTATCGAGCAATACGCGCACTTGGATGACTCGCGCAGAAAGTGCCGCACAGGCGCTCGGCCTGTTGCTGGTCGCACCCGAAATGATGCGGAGGTAACACTGATGACGAATCCTCTCGATCGACGCACTGTTTTATCTCGCGGCGTGGCTGGCTCGCTGGCCTTGGGCGCGTCCTCGCTGACGCTGCCCCGCATGGCATTTGCACAGGCAAGCGGAGACAAGAATCTATTGCTGGTCGTGCTTCGCGGTGCCGCCGATGGGTTGGCTATGCTGGCACCAACCGGCGATCCCGGCTTTGGCAGGCTGCGCGAAATTGCCCTGCCTGACTACGAAGGTGCACATCAGGCAGACGGCTTTTTTTCCCTCCATCCGGCATTGAGCCAGATTGGTCAGGCCTATGCCCAGGGTGAAGCGCTATTCGTGCACG
>JBCBHD010000377.1:0-2017 GCA_038526115.1 Pseudomonadota bacterium
AGCAGAAGCACTGCTTGCACCGCTCCCCATCGCTGTCGCCGCAGGCCTAGTGCTGGGTAAGCAAGTTGGTATCTTCACCGTCGTTTGGTTTGTCGACAAAATCGGCTTTGCGCCGCGACCAGCCAATGCAAGTTGGGCCGAGATTTGGGGTGTATCGATCCTGTGCGGCATCGGCTTTACGATGAGCATCTTTATCGGCGGTCTCGCCTTCCCCAACTCGCCATTGCTGGTAGAGGAAGCCAAGATCGGCATTCTGACGGGCTCTGCGATTTCAGCGATCCTTGGCTTTATCGTGCTGCGCCTGACGACGACGCACACGCCAGAAGAATGCGACGATCAGGTCAATCAGCCGAGCGAAGCCTGATCGAGCGCAGGCGCGGCGAGCCTACCAGCTGCCCGTATTCTCCATGCTCGCCCATGGCTCTTGCGGAGGCAGATTGCCCTCTTGCAGCAGCTCAACCGAGATGCCGTCAGGTGATTTGACGAAGGCCATGTGACCATCGCGCGGTGGGCGGTGGATCGTGTGGCCCGCATCAGCGAGAGCCTGACAAGTCTCGTAGATATTCTCGACACGGTAGGCGAGATGGCCAAAGTTGCGTCCGCCATCATAGTCTTCAGGTGCGTTGCCATCTTCGGGTGGCCAGTTGTAGGTGAGCTCCACCTCAGCCAGCCCCTCTTGGCCCGGCGCGGCGAGGAAAATGAGCGTAAAGCGCCCTGTTTCAACATCGAAGCGTCGCACTTCCTCAAGCCCGATGAGCTTGAAGAAATCGACACTTGCCTGCGGATCTGTGACGCGGATCATGGAGTGGAGATATTTGACCATTGGGGGCTCCTTTGGCGATGGAGATAATCAGCCTCCCCTATGGTCGCAAGCGGCGCTGAGATTTTTGAGCATCGATCTCAAACCGCACCACATGGAAAAGGCGCGAAACCATTGCTGGTTCCGCGCCTCGTTCCTCCCGCGTTAGCCGCGGGCTATTGTTAGCTGCGAGCTTAGAAGCTGGCTGACACAGTCAGGACAAATGCATCGTCGGTGAAGACGCTGCCTGGGTCCACTGCTGCATCACCTTCAACGCCGACATAGGCAGCGCTGAACGTTACCGGACCAGCTGCCAAATCAGCGCTCAGCGACCAGTCGACTGCCTTGCTGTCATTGGTGAAGGTCAAGAAACCGTCGGTATAGCCGAGGTGAGCATTCAGCGTGATCGGAGTATCCGGAATGCCGAGGCTCAGATCGGTGTAGAGATACAGGTTGTCCGTACCGCCAAGCGAATCTTGCTCTGGTGCATAAGCGATACCGCCGGTAGCCGACACTGGGCCAAGGCCCACGCTCAATGAGCCGTAGAATTCGACATAATCAGTGTCGCCGGCACCCGCTGGTGCATCTGGATAGAGGTAAGCGATAACGCCGACATCAGCGCTAAGGCCGTCTGTCAGATCGCCGCTCCAACCGCCGTAAAGGTCAAGCTCAGTTGAACCAAAGCCGACTGTGTCTTCGTCGAGGTTTGAACCCCAAGTACCAACATAGAAGCCTGATTCGTGGCTGAGGTCGAAGCCGCCTTGAACAGCGAATTCGCCGCCTGACAGATCGACACCGCGGAAACGGTATTCAGTGGTAAAAGCGACATTGGCTGAGAACGAGAAGCCGCCCTCTTCACCAAGCTCGCTGGCGTCATCAGAAACTGGCTGAGCAGCGCGCTCAAGCGCAGATGGAGCTGATGTCGAAAGAACAACGTCGCTGCCTTTTGCAGCTTCGCTATCGAGTGCAGCAGATGCTGCGATAAGATCTGCGCTGATAGCTTCATCAGCGACAGCAGTTTCAGAAGAACCTTCTGAAGCGAATGCAGGAGCTGCTGAAAGAAGCAGACCGGCGGAGAGGGTTGCGGCTGAAAGGCCGCGGATGGACGTAAGCATGACAATATCCTTGTCTGAGTGTTATTGCTTCGTCCCACCTGCACATCTGGAGGCTGCTATTTTTTTAGGCAATCTCATCCAAATGCGAAATAATCGTGCCGAA
>JBCBHD010000378.1:0-1974 GCA_038526115.1 Pseudomonadota bacterium
GGGCCACTACGTCTTCAGGCCAGCTTTCCGGCATTTGTGCTGTCGGCTCCGCATTTCCAGCCGCTTCGCCAGTGAGCATGAAGCCATCATCAGCGGAATCATTCACGCTCATGCCGCTTCTCCAGTTAAAGAAAGCAATGCGTCACGTTTGGCCAGCAGTTCGGACTGTTCGTCAGCGAGCGTATCAGCGACGCGTGTGGGCTCTAACGCCCGCTCAAGCCGTGCTGATGTGACCTCGGACATGGAGGGCAAGGCCTCGCAAATACCCTGCATATCGTCCAACTTGGCCCAACAATTTAGGATGATATCGCAGCCTGCCGCATAGGCTTGGGCAGCCCGTTCGGGAATGGTGCCCTCGAGCGCCTCCATATCGATATCATCGGTCAGCAGCAGGCCATCAAAACCGATAACTCCGCGAATGATATCCTGAATGATGTTCTTAGACAGTGTTGCCGGATTGTCTTCGTCCCAAATCGGAAATTTGAGGTGTCCCGTCATGCCGATCAGCGCGGAATTCAACGCGCGGAACGGTGCGATATCGTGCTCCAGCTCCTGAGCATTTGCATGGACCGTCGGCATCTCTTTGTGGGAATCGCACATGCTACGCCCGTGGCCGGGCATATGCTTGATGCAACCGGTCACTCCGCCTGCGGCCAATCCATCAAGAATTGCGCGCCCAATTGCAGCAACTTGCATAGGGTCTGAGCCCAAAGACCGATCGCCTATCACATCATGCGCACCCGCTTGGCGCACATCGAGCGGTGGGTGATAGTCCACCGTGATGCCCATAGCCGACAGCTCAAGCGCCATAGCTTTTGAACTCACCCGAGCCGCTTCGATCGCACTGGCGGGTGCCAAAGCGTAAAGCTGGTCAAAGGCCTCACCAGCAGGATAAGTCGCCCAATGCGGGGGACGGAGCCGTGCAACCCTGCCGCCTTCTTGATCGATCGACACGAGCAACCGGTCGCGGCCGTGTATGCTGCGCAGATCATCGGTGAGCGCGCGTAATTGCTCTGGCGTCTCACAATTGCGGCCAAAAACGATATAGCCCGCGGGATCAGCCTCGCGGAAGAAAGCGCGCTCATCGGCCGTCAGTTTAGGGCCGGAGCATCCGAAGATTGCCGGAATCATACCAGAAACCTTGCAGCGAGGAGGCTGTCAGGCAAGCGCGCTAACCATCCAGATCGGTTTTTTCGGGGGGAAAGCCCCAAGAATGCGACCAGAAAGCTGCTCGTTACGGCTTAACTTGGCAGTCCAGGCCATCAGCCTTCAATGCCGCGCAAAGCCGGTCTGCAGCGGCGCGGTCGCCCGCTACGGCCTGCAAGCGGTAGACCGTGCCAATATCAACCACGCCCTCTTCGATCCTGTAGCGCAAACCGTTCAGCGCGTCAGTACGGCGTGCCAGGTCGTTCCAACCCTGCTCAGCGCGAGCACGTGAAGAATAGGCCGCGAGTTGCACTCCCACACCGGATGAACTTGAAGAAGCAGAGCTGGCGCTGGATGCACCATCAGAGCCCGAACCACCGTTGGCATTTGCGCCATTATCGGCATCCGACGAACCAGTAGCGCTTTCGCCATCACCGCCAGCGTTACCATCAGTGTCCATCACGCCATCGCGAGTGCCACCTTCGCCAACAACGGGCGCAACATCACCTGTGCCAGCAAATTGGCGGCCTCCGGCCTCATCAGGACGTTCCTTGACTGGTCCTTCGGGTGCTTCGATTGTGCTGCCGTCTGCGACAATGGCTTCATCGCCCGAGCCGTTGGAATAATACCAAATCGCCATAATCAGGCCGACCGCCAAAGTGCCGAGAATCAGGACAAAACCAATGATCTGAGCGACATCGACGTCGCTTCGTTGGTCATCCTCATCTTCGGCTTCTAGCCAAGGCAGGCTATCATCCTCTGACAAGTCTAGTTCGCCATCGGTCTCTTCGACTTCTTCGTATTCAGCGTCGATAATCACCTGACAGT
>JBCBHD010000379.1:0-1885 GCA_038526115.1 Pseudomonadota bacterium
GTTGAGCGCGATCGTCAGCGTCAAACTGCCTGACCCCAAATTCTCATCGCAAACCAAAGACAAGCTGGTCTCCTCCGAAGTTCGCTCTCCGCTCGAAAGTTTGATGGGCGAAAAGATGACAGAATGGCTGGAAGAGAACCCAGCCGACGCCAAGGCCATCATCCAGAAGATCATCGACGCCGCAGCCGCTCGTGAGGCTGCCAAGCGCGCCCGTGAGATGAGCCGCAAAGGCGCGATGAGCGTGGCTTCGCTGCCGGGAAAGCTCGCCGATTGTCAGGAACGCGATGCGACCAAGGCAGAGCTCTTCCTGGTCGAGGGTGACTCAGCTGGTGGCTCGGCGAAACAAGGGCGTGACCGCAAGACACAGGCCATTTTGCCGCTGAAAGGGAAGATCCTGAATGTCGAACGGGCACGGTTCGACCGGATTATATCGTCCAAAGAGGTCGGCACGCTGATTCAGGCGATGGGGACCGGGATTCGCGATGAATTCGACTTGGAAAAGCTGCGCTATCACAAGATCGTGATCATGACCGACGCCGATGTCGACGGAGCGCATATCCGCACTCTCTTGTTGACATTCTTCCACAGGCAGATGCCGGAAATCGTCAAGGCAGGCCATCTCTTCATTGCTCAGCCCCCATTGTTCAAGGTCTCCAAAGGCCGGAGCGAGGTTTACCTGAAGGATCAGGGCGCGCTGGATCGCTACCTTGTGGACGCAGGCCTGCAAGGCCGGGTTCTGGAAACCAGCGAAGGCGCACGTTCCGGCGAAGATCTGCGTGCGTTGGTTGATAGCGCACTGCGCCTCCGCAGCCTGCTGGGCTTCATTCCACGCCGCTATGATCCGGCCATCGTGGAACAGATGGCGCTGTCGGGGGCACTCAATCCCGAACTGGCCCAGTCTGAAAGGGCCAAGGCCCTCGACCTTACAGCACAGCGCCTGCAGCTGGGAGATCCGGAAGCGAAGTGGAGTGCCACTGTTCTCGAAGATGGGGCTGTTCGTTTTGACCGGCTCTGGCGCGGTGTGACGGATGTGCACAATATTGAGGGCCGGTTCCTGACCAGTGCGGAAGCGCACAAGCTCCACGGCCTCGCTGATCCGCAGAGCGATGCCTATGTCTCGCCCGTTCGTCTGGTGAAAGGGGCAGATGCGGCAGAAGATGCCGACACGGTGCCAGATGATGATGTCGAAGCCGATGATGCGCCAGCCATTGCCGGAGATGATGCGATCTCGCGGCCAACGCAGTTGCTGGATGCCGTATTTGCTGCCGGGCGCAAGGGACTGTCAATCGCGCGCTACAAGGGCTTGGGTGAAATGAACGCCGAGCAATTGTGGGAGACCACACTGGACCCAGAGCACCGTGTTCTGTTGCAGGTTAAGGTTGAAGACGCCGATGTCACGGACGAGATCTTCACCCGCCTTATGGGCGATGTGGTCGAACCGCGCCGCGAATTCATTCAGGACAACGCTCTGAACGTCGCCAATTTGGACGTGTAAGTGTGGTGTATAGGGCGCAATTCTCTCTATCGAACATCCTGCAAAGCTTGATGTTCAGGAACTGCGCACCAACATGCCGGTAGTAGTGAAAGCGACATGACCGGCGAACCGCACCATACCACCGAGCTGCAACAAATCAGCTTCCTGATCATCGTTGCGGTGGTCACTTTCATGCTGGTGTGGATTGCGTGGCCCTTTGCCACCCCGCTTTTGTGGTCCGCGCTGGCAGCGATCATGTTCCAGCCGCTCTACAAATGGTCTTTGATAAAGTGCCGCGGCAGGCGCAATCCGGCGGCGCTGCTTACGTTGACCGTCATTCTGCTTGCGGTGATCCTTCCCGCGCTCTGGATCGGCACTTTGGTCGTACAGGAGGCGCTCGAAGTCGTATCG
>JBCBHD010000380.1:0-1617 GCA_038526115.1 Pseudomonadota bacterium
GAAGTCGGCCTGATCCTGAACCAAACCAAACAGACCATGTGAAGTTACGTCCATATGACCTTTCCCCACCATTAGGGCCGGTTTGATTTGGAATCTTCCGGTTGGGTTTCATTGTTGAGCGGCAGCGTGGAGACCGCAAGAGTCTCAAGCGCTGTCGCGGTGGTTTTCATTAAGAACTCCGTTGGGGACAGGTATCCGAGCGCGGAATGTGGGCGCTTGGTATTGTAGTGGTTTCGCCATCGGTTGATCTCCTCACGGGCGTGGCGGAGGGATCCGAACCAGTTGAGGTTCAGGCATTCATCTCGGAATTTGCCATTGAAACTCTCTACGAACGCGTTTTGGACAGGCTTACCCGGCTCGATAAAGCGCAGACGCACACCGGTCCGCTCTGACCAATCGAACATGGCCTTGCTTGTGCCTTCGGGACCGTTGTCCAGGATGATCTCTTCTGGCAAGCCAACGCGCTGCGCCAGGTCGTCTAGGAAGCGTGCCAGACGCGCTCCGGGGATCGAAACATCGATTATCTGGCCGGGGCAGAACCGGCTGTGATCATCGACGATGTTCAGCACCCTAAATCTTCGGCAGTCAGCCAACTGGTCGCTGACGAAGTCCAAGGACCACCTCTGCATCGGCCTTTCCGGCACCTGAGGGGCAACGCGATCACGCCTGGGCAGCTTGCGCCGCTTCTTGGTCCGAACCTGTAAGCCCTGCTCGGTGTAGAGCCGATACGTGCGCTTATGGTTCACGACCAGGCCCTCTCGTCGCAACATCGCGTGCAGGCGCAAGTAGCCATAGCGTCGATTCTCAGACGCCAGTTCTTTCATACGCTTGATCGCAGCATCATCATCCTTGGGCAGAGGTCGGTATTGTTGCACCGACCGGGACAGCCCGACGATCCTACAGGCCCTGCGTTCGCTCAGGCCCATCTCGCTGATCAGAAACCCCACGGCTTTGCGTTTGGCCATGGGCGTTACCAATTTTTTGCCAGAAGTTCCTTCATTGAGGTCATGTCCAGCATCTGGTCCGCAACGATCCGCTTGAGCTTGGCGTTCTCCGCCTCCAACTCGCGCAGCCGTTTGGCTTCAGACGCATCCATACCCCCATACTTCTTACGCCAGCTATAGAACGTCGCCGAACTGATGCCATGACGCCGACAGATGTCATCCGTCTTCGCGCCCGCCTCGCTCTCCTTCAGCACGCCAATGATCTGTTCTTCAGTGAAACGCTTCCGCTTCATGGCTCTTCCTCCTTCGTCAATTCAAAGGTGGAAAATTCCAGTTCGCAATGGCCCGGATATCGGGGGGAAGGTCATCGGGAACAGCGATCCAAGTGCGGGGTATTTTCGCTCAGGTTTTCCATAGCGACCATTGGCGCAGCCGCAGCGAATTCACACTTTGTCCCGCTCCATTCTTGTCCGTCACGGCCGGTTCGGGATCTGGTCTCATGTGCGGGATTGAATGACCGCAATCGGGAAATCGGCTGCGGCGCCGCAAACTCGGCGCTGCACTTGCGCACGGATGCTGCGTAGGCAAAACGCGAAAATCGGATGACGGGTTTGTTGAGCACCTTGCCCGTCCGACTGTGCGACGGTCAATTGCCGCGCTGTCCCGAAGCCGC
>JBCBHD010000381.1:0-1607 GCA_038526115.1 Pseudomonadota bacterium
AGCCCGATCGCGAGGTTCAAACCGCTCAAACTGCAAGCGCGCTTGGCGATTATATCGCGATTGCGCCTGTCGTCTTGTTAGTCGCCGCTTCAATTACTCTCCTTGTTATGCCACTGAGTCGAGACCTGCATGCTCGCATGGTTGACGAGTTATCGCAGTGATGGGGGGACGAATGGCAAAAGCGAAATCCGAAAACTCGGCCAAGATGAAGGATGTGGCCGATCTTGCGGGTGTTTCGATCAAGACGGTCTCACGCGTTCTGAACAATGAGCCTCATGTGCAGGAAAAGCTGCGCCGCAAGGTTCGTGAGGCAGCAGAAGCGTTGGATTATGTGCCCAGCCAATCCGCTCGCTCGCTGCGCGGTAGTCGGTCCTACGATATAAATCTGGTCTGCCACCATGCGGGCAGTGTCTATGTGAACTCGATCCAGTTCGGCGCCGTGATTGCGTGTCAGGAACTGGGCTATCAAATGTCGATCAGCCTGGTTGAGCATCTCGATGAGATGAGCATGGCGGATATTCGCAAGGCGTTTGAGACCGTGATGCAACGCCGCCGCCCAGATGGTGTCGTACTACTGGCTCCGTATGCGAATGATGAGAAGGTCGGATTTGTCCTTCAGGAAATGGAAATCCCGGTCGTGCGGGTGGGGCCTGTGGACCTGCAAAATCAAGGTCTGCTGGTTGAAATCGACGATTATCAGGCCTCGATCGAAGTGGTGCGTCACCTCACAGACCTTGGCCATAAACGCATCGGCTTTATCCGGGGGAGCGAGAACCAGCGCGCCACCCATGTGCGCTATTCCGGCTTTTGCGTCGCGATGGAGGCGGCAGGACTTACGGTTGATCCTGAGCTTGTGCGCCCTGGCTCTTTCGACTTCCAATCGGGCTATGATGCAGGGCAATTCTTCTTGGAGCAAAGCGAGCCGCCAACGGCCGTCTTCTCCTCCAACGACGATATGGCAGCAGGGCTTGTCGCGGCCTACACAGAGCGCGGGCTGAAGATCCCGCAAGACCTCTCTGTCGTCGGCTTCGATGATGCCAGCATTGCGACCTGTATGCGGCCATTCCTCACCACAGTGCGCCAGCCTTTGAGTGACCTTGGTGCGACCGCTGTGCGCGAGCTGGTTTCGACTTTGAGCGGTACGGCGAAGACGCCTGCGCGCCGCATTGTCCTCGATCACGAATTTATCCTGCGCGACACAACGTCGCCGCCACCCAACCACTAACCACGCAAGAGAGGGATCACATGGGAAAGAAAGCACTTTTGGCCACCGCTGCAGCAGCATTGGCGTTCACCGGATCACTCCCTCTCTTAGCTGACGATCACACCGCTCCGACAGGCGAGAGCACCGCAATCGCCGCCGACTTCCAGATGAAGCGCTGCGTCAATATGGGCAACGCATTGGAAGCGCCCAATGGAGCTCCATGGGGCAGGCTCTATTCGGAAGAGGATTATGCGCGGATCGCGGCCGCCGGTTTCGACACGGTTCGCATCCCGATCCGCTGGAGCGACTATACCGGACCCGCTCCTACCTATCGCATCCATCCTGACTTTGCCGAAGTGGTCGACAACAATATCCGCTGGGCTTTGCGCAATGATCTGAATGT